>DASRKV010000341.1:0-2615 GCA_035648795.1 Opitutaceae bacterium | reverse complement strand
GCGAGGAAGGCAACGTTAGTCACGAACAGGTCGTCACCCACGAGCTGAATCTTGTCGCCCAGCGCGTCGGTGAGCTTCTTCCAAGTCTCCCAGTCGTTTTCGGCGCAGCCGTCTTCGATGGAGATGATCGGATATTTCGCGACGAGCTGCCGGTAGAACTCGACCATCTCGTCGCCGGAGAGCTTGCGGCCGTCGGATTTCTTGAACACGTACTTCTTCGCCGCAGGGTCGTAGAATTCGGAGGCGGCCGGGTCGAGCGCGAGGGCAACATCCTTGCCGAGCTTGTAGCCGGCGTTCTTCACCGCCAGGGCGATGGCGTCGAGCGCCGCCCCGATGGATTCAAGCTTGGGCGCAAAGCCGCCTTCATCGCCGACGGCGGTGGAGAGCCCCTTTTCCTTGAGCACTTTCTTCAGGGAATGGAACACTTCGGCGCCCATGCGCAGGCCTTCGCGGAAGCTGCCGGCGCCGATGGGCATGATCATGAATTCCTGGAAATCGATCGGGGCGTCGGAATGGGCGCCGCCGTTCATGATGTTCATCATCGGCACGGGCAGGACCTTGGCGTTGGGCCCGCCGAGATATTTGTAGAGCGGCTGACCCAGGGCGGCGGCCGCGGCGTGCGCGGTGGCGAGGGAGACGCCGAGAATGGCGTTGGCGCCGAGCTTGGCCTTGGTGGCGGTGCCATCGAGCGCGATCATCGCGCGGTCGACGCCGATCTGGTCGAGCGCGTCCTGACCGGTGAGCACCGGTGCGATCTTGGATTTGACGTTGGCGACGGCGTTGAGCACGCCCTTGCCAAGGTAACGTTTCTTGTCGCCGTCGCGGAGCTCGAGGGCCTCGTGTTCACCGGTGGAGGCGCCGGAGGGCACGGCGGCGCGGCCGAGCGCGCCGGAGGCGAGGCGGACATCGACTTCAATCGTGGGATTGCCACGGGAGTCGAGGATTTCGCGGGCGGTGATGGCGGTAATCGTGGTGTTCATGGGAATGGCCAAAAGAGTTCAAGGCAATAGGGGGTCCGCGGGTCGAGGGGAAGGCAAAATCCACGCCCGCGCATCACGGGGAGCAGCTTCCGGTTAATTGGATTTGCCAAGTGGGGGCCCCAAAGGCACGATGACGGGCATGATTGACACCCCCGACAACGCGCCCGGAGAGGTCGGCGAACCGGAGAAAGACGCGGTGTTGCTCATCGACGACGAGAAACCCTTGCTGGCGGTTTATACCGCGGCGCTCACGCCCCATTATTCCGTCGTCACCGTCACCTCGGTGCAGGAAGCGGAGTCGGTGTTGCGCAAGCGGAAGTTCAAGGTGGTGGTTTCCGATCACCTGATGCCCGGCGGCAACGGCATGAGTTTCCTCGTGCGGACGCGGGAGGAGTATCCCGAGATGCAACGCGTGCTGGCCACCGCCTACATGAAACCGGAGATGCTGCTGCGCAGCGTCAACGAGGCCGCCCTGTTCCGCTACCTGCTGAAGCCGATCTCGCTGGCGGAACTGGTCCAGGTGGTGCAGGACGCCGTCAAATTGCACGACGCGTCGGGGCGGCAGGCGGGCGCATGACGCAAGCGGCCGCGACTCCCGGTGCGTTGCCATCGTCGGCCGGTGGCTCGCGCGGCGGTCTTGTTAGTCGATGACGGAACCGGCCTTGCTGGAGGCCATGCGGCAGGGATTGGGGGAGGACTTCGAACTGGCCACCGCCCCCTCGGCTGCGCGGGCGGAAATGCTGATGGCGGAGCGACCCTATGCGGTGGTCGCCTGCGACCCTGTCATGCCGGGGGAGGCGGGTCTGAGTTTTCTGGTACGCAAGTGAGAACAGCATCCGGAGACCCGGCGGATCCTGGTGTCCGGCTACATCTATCCCGAGTTGCTGTCGCGCCGCATGACCGTGGCGGGTTTGTCAGCCTGCCTGCTCAAGCCGCTGAACATGGGGGAATTGTGCCGCGCGGTGCGGGCGGTGCTGATGCCATAGCGAGGCGCCGGCTGAGACCACGGTCACTTCGTGGAATGGCCGGTAGCTGAAAGCGGGTGGAAACCGGGGCGAGCGCCTCGTTCGGGCAAAAACTGCGCAACCAAGAGGGCAAGAATTGCGCAATGATTGTTAAGCCACGCGGAGCCGCGCCGGGGCGGTTTTGTTAGGTTGAGTCCATGTCCGTGCCGCTGACGTTCCCCCAGTCGACCCCGCGTCGCGTCCGCCTGGTCCTGGAAATCGGATGGGCCGTGATTCTCGTCAAATGCCTGGCGGTGCCGTGGGCGATCGCCCGCTGGCAGATTCCCATTCATCCGGGCTGGGTCATCGTTCCGACCGTGATTTTTGCGGCGCTCGTGACGATCGTGGTCCTGGCGACCCGCGAAGAGTAGGGGCCGCCTTCGCCCCGCCCGCATTGTTCAACTTGGCGCGCAAATAGGGTGCGGTCGGGCTGCGCCGGACCTTGAACAGACCGGCGAGCGGACCTTGGTACAGGATCTCGCCGCCCGCCGGACCGCCCCCGGGACCGAGCTCCACGACGTAATCGGCCTCCGCCAGCAGGTCGAGGTGGTGCTCGATCACGATCACGGTATGGCCTTGGTCGACGAGCCCGTGCAGCACGCGGATGAGTTTTTCGCAATCGCTGAGATGC
>DASRKV010000340.1:0-2626 GCA_035648795.1 Opitutaceae bacterium | reverse complement strand
GGCGCTCGCAGCTACGCAGAAATGGTCCGGTATTCAATCGTCATTTTGCCTCGAATACCGCGCGGAATGCCCCGGCCAGGTCCGGATGCGCAAAGTGAAATCCGGATTCAAGGAGGCGCTGCGGCCGCACCCGGGTGCTCGCCAGCAACATTTCGTCCGCCATCTCCTGAAAGATCGCCCGCAACACAAAGGCCGGCACCGGCACAAACGTCCGACGGCCCAGAGCGTGGGCCAGCGCCTCGGAAAACTCGGCATTCCGCACCGGAGTGGGCGCAACCGTGTTCACCGGCCCGATCAGACTTGCCTCCCGCAGCGCATGCCAGATCGCGCTCACCACGTCATCGAGCGTGATCCAACTGACCCACTGCTGACCATCTCCCAGCGAACCGCCAAATCCCGTGCGATAGATCGGGACCAGGCGCGCGAGCGCTCCGCCGCCGCGGCCCAGCACCAGCCCGAGGCGCAACATGACGCTCCGGATCCCGACGCTTCCGGCGATTCTCGCCTCCTCCTCCCAAGCGTGGCAGACCTCCGCGAGAAACCCCCTGCCCGGGCCGCTCCCCTCGGTGAGTTCCTCTTCCGCCCGATCACCATAGTAACCCACCGCCGAGGCACTCACCAACGCCCGCGGCCGCCGGTTGAGGTGCGTCATGACCGCCACCAAGGCGCGGGTGCCCTCGACGCGGCTGCGCAAGATTTCATCTTTGCGCTCCGCCGTCCACCGGCCGCCGGCAAGATTGGAGCCGGCGAGATTCACGATTCCATCCAGGTTTTCGAGCCGCTGGCGTTGCTCGACGTCAACCGCCAGGGGATGCCATTCGACCTCGTTCAGCCGTTCCGCCGGCCGCCGCACCAGGCGAATTACTTCGTGGCCTTCCGCCTCCAGCCGCCGCACCAGCGCGCTGCCGATGAAACCAGAGGTTCCGGTCACGGCGAATTTCATACTCGCAACATGACGCCCCGGGCGCGTTTTTCCAAGTTAAACGGCGGGATTCGGCGTTCACCCGCCCTACATTTGACTCCTGGAAAACAGCCGCCTGTGAAATGGCGGGATTCGGCGATCCGCCCTACAGTCGCCTTCGGGGAAACAGCGGCGGCAGGAACCCGAGGCGGCGCCTCGTCAAATCGTATTCTCGTAGAGCTGCTCGTAGGCGGTCGCGGCCTTCTCCCAACTGAAGTCGCGGCCCATCCCACGCTTGATGGTCTCGCCGATCCGTTCTGGCTGCCCGTGGAGCTGCAGCGCCCGGTGCAGGGCCTGCACGAATTCCCCGACCAACGGCGCGAACATGATTCCCGTGCCCTCCGCAGGATGTTCATCAACGTCGGTGACCGTGTCGATGAATCCGCCCACCCGGGTCACGACGGGGATCGTGCCGTACGCCTGGCTGTACATCTGGTTGAGGCCGCACGGCTCGAAACGCGACGGCATGAGAAGGAAATCCGCGCCCGCCTCGATCAGGTGACTTGCCTCCTCGTCGTGCTTCAGGCTGAGGGCGATCTTCTTCGGGTGCGCCTGCGCCAGGTCGCGGAGGGCGTTTTCAAACCGCTTCTCACCCGTGCCGAGCACGATCAACCGGCAATCCTGCCCGATGAAGAAATCCTTCGCGGCCAGCACCAGATCCAGTCCTTTTTGTTCCGTCAGGCGGCAGATCATGCCGAAGACCGGACCGGTGAACGCCTCGTCCATGCCCATCTTCTTGAGCAGCGCGGCACGGCAGATGGGTTTGCCCGTGAGGTCGTGAACGGCATATCTCGCCGGCAGAAAACGATCCCGGGCCGGGTTCCACACCCTCGTATCGATGCCGTTGACCAGCCCCACCAGATCGTCGGCCCGCGTCCCCACCACGCCCTCCAGCCCGCAACCGAACTCGGGCGTCTGGATCTCCTGCGCATAGCGCGGACTGACGGTCGTGACCCGGTCCGCGAACAGGATGCCGCCCTTGAGGAGGTTGAGCTGCCCATAGTATTCCAGACCGTCGATGCCGAGGAGTTCGTCCGGGAGGTTGGTCAGCGCAAACGAGCGCATCGGAAATATCCCCTGGAACGCGATGTTGTGAATCGTGAACACCGTTTTCATCGCCAGGGAGATGCCGCTGCGGCGTTCCTCGTAGCGCACCAGCAAGGGCAGCAGCGCGGCCTGCCAGTCGTGGCCGTGGACCACGTCCGCGCGGATCTCGGCGATCCGCATGACCTCCACGATGGCCTTGCAGAAGAAGACGAAGCGAGCGTCGTTGTCCTCGTAATCGCGCACGCCATTTCCGTAGGGGAAGCGACGGTCAAAGAACTCCTCGCGCCCGATGAAATAGACCGTGAGCCCCTTCTTGACCGGAAGCACGCGGACCTCGCCCGCGCAGATCCGGTCGCCCATCTCCACCCGCAGTCCCAGCCGTTGCTCGGCGCGGGACACATCCCGGTGTTCCAACGCGGTACGATAGCCCGGCACGAAGACCGCGACATCGTGGCCCTTGTCGGCGAGCATGGACGCGAGCGAGCCGACGGCGTCAGCCAGCCCGCCCGTTTTCACATACGGGTAGAGTTCGCCGGCGGCGTGAACAATCTTCATGCGCAAAACTTACGCGACGTCTGCGCCGCAGGCCAGTCGAAAGCGGCGGCCCGCTGACGGCTT
>DASRKV010000339.1:0-3887 GCA_035648795.1 Opitutaceae bacterium | reverse complement strand
GACCCCGCCGGGTCGGTCAAGCCGGGAAACGACGGCATTCGGTGATGCCGCCTGACATGCTGCTGCCTGATCCCGGCTGAGCGCGGAGCGGCCTCACGGGGCGAAGCCCGGGTTATTCGGCACTCTCCGACGAGCCGGAGGCAGAAGCCGGCAACCGCCGGGCCTCGATCAGGCACACGCAGTTGGCGCCGTCCTGCGTCGGCAGCCAGCGGAGCTTCAGCCGGTCGAAGGCGGCCTTCATCGCGTCGCGCAGCCCGCCCACCTCGATCAGCAGCAGGCCATCGTCGGCCAGACGGTCGGGCGCCTGGGCAATGAGCTGGCGGATGACATCCAGGCCGTCCTTGCCGCCATCGAGCGCGAGGCGCGGCTCCTTCCGGAACTCGGGCGACAGCGTCTTCATGACGGCGGATGGTTCGTAGGGCGGATTGCAGACGATGAGATCATAGCGTGCCGGCGGCACCCGGGCAAAGACATCGCTGCGGTACAGCGTCACACGGTCGGCCAGTCCATGCAGGCGCACGTTGATCTTCGCGACGGCGAGCGCCGGGGCGGAAAGATCGATCGCGTCGACCTGGGCCTGCGGAAACCGATGGGCCAGCAAGATCGCCAGACACCCCGAGCCGGTGCAGACGTCGGCGACGCGGGTGACGACGGTCGATGTCTTCAACCAACGGGCGAGCTGCGGAATGACCTCGAGAAAATAGCTGCGCGGGATGATGACGCGTTCGTCGACGTAAAAGCGGTGTTTGCCGAGGAAAGCCTCGCGGGTCAGATAGGCCGCCGGCACCCGGTCGAGGATCCGCCGCCGGAACACGCGAGCCACCGCGGAACGCTCCGTGGCGGTGAGCCGGTGCGCGAGCACCCCGGCGTCGCTGTCAAGCGGGCGGCGCAGCGTGTGGAGCAGCAGATAGAGGATCTCGTCGTGCGCCGAAATCGCCACCTGGCCGAGGGCGACGCCGCGGCGCACGTATTCGGCTTCGGCGAAGGCGAGCCAATCGCCCAACGAGGCGCAACCGCGACCAAAAACTGAGTCATGCATTTTGTTCCTCACGCCAACACCCAACGAAGCGCAAACCCTTCAGAAAGAGAAAGACCAGCGAGGCCCCACCTCGGACCGGGCAAGAGTCTTGGAGCGGTCGGCAGCGTGGACGGTAACCGAGTCTACCGCCCCCGTCTTGCTTGATTTCCACTGCGCGGACAAGTCCTGGGATCGAATGAGCGCCTGGCATGGTCAAAAAGGTCACTATCCGAAGACCCGACCTGCGCACAAAATGTTTCGCGGAATAAGGGTTCCAGTGATCCGCCAGGGCGCCAGGACACAAAGGTTCAAACGCCAGGCATGACTCCGCCAGCTTTGTCTCCTTGGACTTTGGCGGTGAGTTATGCTTTCGCGTCCCCTTCCACCAGCACGTGCTCGTGGTTGAAAATGTGATCCGGACAGTAGCACTGGTTGCCGGCGCACTTTGAGCAGTAGCGGAAATCCATCTTCGGGTCGCTGAGTTCGGTCTTGCCGCACACGCGGCAACGGTGGCGGGGTTCGCGCTCGTCCGAACTGGAGGCAAAGACCTTGGCCTGGTGCGCCATGCGCCGGCGGCCGGTGCGGATCTGATGGACGATGTCGCCGGCGAAAAAGAGGAGGAAGTTGCCAGTGGCCGCGAGCACCGCGAGCCGGCCGGACCAGGGTCCAACCACCAGAACGTACCCGTAGCCAAGCCATTGGAGCAGCGCCAGCCACTTGATCTTCACCGGCAGAATGAAGAAGATCATCATCACAAAGTCGGGATTGAGGAAGGCGAAGGCGAGAAAGACGCTTCCCGCCAGAAACACGTTCGAGGCATAGGCGAACGGAGTGACGAACGCCGCGGCGACGGTGAGCAGCCAGCCGATTCCGAGGAAGGCGTTGTAACGGTACGCCCCCCAATAGTGCTCGAGCGCCGTGCCCATCAGGTAGAACAGATACCACGCAAACGCGATGAAGACGGGATGGAAGTTGGGCGGCACAAGGACGAACGTTGCGAGCCGCCAGACTTCTCCCGCCACCACGGCGACGGGGAGCAGGGCGATGCGCCCAAGGTCGAACCCGGTCATCAACGCGAGGCCCCAGAAAAGGACCTGTCCGATGATCAGGTAGAGCGAGAGGTTCGGAATCGCAAAACGTCCGAGCAGGCGTTCGAGCTTGGTGAGGAGGGACATGAGGAGGAACGAGCCTGGGCCGCGGGCGGTGGACCGGCGGCTGCCAGATGCGTTCCTTACTTCTCGGAGATTGCCGGAAGCTGGTCGAGCAGCTTTTGTTTTTGAGCCTTCAACGGCTCGGCGCTCACCATGACCAGCAAGAGGCGGGCGTAATCGAACTTCTTCTGTTTGATCAGAATATTGGCGGCGTGGAGACGGATGGTCTCCTTTTCGAGCCCGGGTGCGGCCTGGTCTTCCAGCGCGCCCCAGACCTTGAGCGCTTCGTCCCAGTTTGGGTCCGCCAGATCGTAAAACGATTGGGCGTAGCGGTAGGCAAAGGCGAAATTCTTCGGGGCCAGCTCGGCCGCGCGCCGGAAGGCCGCCTGCATGGTCCGGTCAATCTGGGCGCGCGTCCACTGGCCGCTCTTCAAAAAATCGTCGCGCGCCTCGGTCAGCACCGTGCCCAACTGGTAATGATAGAGCGGCTCGTCCGGTGCGAGGTGGGTGGCCGCGATGAAATAACTCGCGGCTTCGATCGGCTCGCCTTCCTCGGCCAGGTAGTTGCCGAGCTGATTCTTGACGAGCGGGATGTCCGGATCGAGCTGATTGGCCTTCAGGAGGATCGACGCCGACTCGCGACGCATGCCCACCTTGCCCAGCAGCAAACCGTAGGTGACATAGCCGGGCGCATAATTGGGGAACGTCCGCAGGAAATCGTCGTAGTCGAAGACCAGGGTTTGGATGTCACGCTTCACGTTTTCCTGATCGACGCCTTCCTTCCCGAGCGTGGCCAGGAGAGCGTCCTGGCGCGCCACGAGTTCCTTCAGTCGCGGGGTGGCACGCGTGGCGATCGCCGCCTGCACGGCATCGTCGTCCGCCGGTTTTGCAGGCGAAAACAGGGCGGTGGAAGGAACGGCCGGCAGCGCCGCAGCCGGCGCGGGAGCGGGCGGCGCCGGCACCGGCGAAGGCGGAATCGCGGGCGGCGGTGGAGCGACCAGGGCAGGCGGGACGTCCGCGGCCAGCCGGACCGCGGAAATGACAGCCACACCGGCGAGGAAGAGAAGGCGGAAGATCGGCATACGAGAATGGAGTGAGACCAGTTGGGACATGGAGTCGGGCCGTTCGTTCAAGCGTTGTGGGCGGCGCCCATTCCGAGGCGACACAAAAAGCCATGCCAAGCACGCGCCGCCCCACACCGACTCCTAGGAAACAGCGCTGGCCTTGTGGCCGCGAGCGCCAGCGAGTGGATTCGGGATCGGCGGTCCGTTCGCTGGCGCTCGCAGCTACGCTCCATCTGAAGTTTCTTCCCGTCCGGGACAAAACACGTTTTGCGATCAGGGCTGCATCGATCCGACTAAGCCTTATCCATGCAGTCGGACCACATTCTTCCCAGAGAAGCCGTGGCGCCAAAAGGTGGAGCCCGCCGTCCCTGACGGGCTTTGAACTTTGCCGTCGAAAAACCCGCCGGGACGGCGGGTTCCACCTTGGTCAACTGCATCGATCCGGCTAAGGTGAACCCCGAGATGGGCCAACAAAGGCGCGACGCCCTCGGCGCGCAAGCCCACCTGGTGGTAGCCGCTGCGAGCGCCGGCAAGTGGCAACAGCCGGGTCTGGATCGGGTGCTTTTTTTTCGTGCGCTCGACGCGCTTCGCCGGCAAACCGGAGCACGATGGCCGCCAAACCATTCATCTTCGTCTGTGGGTCCGATGATTTCC
>DASRKV010000338.1:0-6107 GCA_035648795.1 Opitutaceae bacterium | reverse complement strand
GTCCGGACGCCGGTCACGTCTGGCGGGAGTTGCACGAACATGGTTTTCCCGCGCGCATGGGCATGCGGCGCCAGCGGCGCTGCGGTGATGCCGGCCGGCGGATCCGCCGCCCGGGCAGCCAGACCGGCGAGCAGGGCTGCGACGAATATTCCGCCGCCAAGGACACGTTTCACCGCCGTTCGCGGCTGTGGAAGCCGGGGGTCGACGGTCGTTCGCCGTCCGGTAATGCAGGCGGGATACGGGAGCTGATTCTGCCAGAGCACGACGACGACCGTTAACACTGGATCGCCGAGACTCAATCAATGTTCGTGCGCGGCCGATGGCGCGGGCGTCGCATCGATTACGAGAAAGTGCCGTCCGGGTTGGTAGCAAAACGCGGTGCCAAGGCTTCGCCGCTGCCTGCAGGCGAAGGCGTCAGTTGCATAACCCTAGACCCGGCTCATCGAACCGCCCTTTCATAACGTCAACCAAGCGATGTTTTCGCGGCTCCGCGCGAAGACTTGCCGGTGATCCCGCCGCCATTTGTCATCTATTAAATGACAAAGCTCCGTTCAGCCTTTCTGGCAGTTTTGTCATTTAATAGATGACATCGATGATTTGTTGCCTGACGGTTTTTCGCCAAGATCCCATCTGCCGTCATGCATTCCCCGCGCCGCTTCCCCCACCCCGCCCCCCTCGCCTTCTTCGGCTGGCTGATCTTCGCCGCCGGCGCCTGGGCCTCGGTTTCTCCGGTCAGCTTCGTCTTCGACCTTCCGCCCGATTCGCGCAACCCGTTCGCGCGCGAAGTCTGGGCCGAGGTGGTGACACCGTCCGGCAAGGCCCTGCGCCTGCCGGCGTTTTTCGCCGGCAACGGACAGTTCGCGGTGCGCGCCCGCGCGAACGAGGCGGGCGAGTACCGGCTGGGAAACATCACCGAGATCAACCAGGGCCAGACGGCGGCGCTGGCGGCGAAGGTGGCGGGAAGCGACCGCGTGCAGATTCGGGAGATTGAGGACCGTTCGTCGGTGCACGGCGCGGCCGGATTGCCGGCGCGACTGGCGTTTGCCAGCGGCGCCACTTATACTCCGATCGGCGCGAACCTCGCCTGGGCCGGCGCGGACCGGGGACAGTTTTATCCGCGCGCCTTCCGCGAGTTTGCCCAGGCCGGGCTCAATTGGACGCGCATCTGGATGGTGCATTGGAGCGGGCTCAATCTCGACTGGCTGCCCGGAGACATGGGAAAGTCGCCGCCGCCCGGCACCCTCGATCTGCGGGTGGCCGTTGCCTGGGACCAGATCGTCCGGCAGGCGGAAGAGCAAGGCGTGTACGTCCAGATCGTGTTGCAGCACCATGGACAATTTTCCAACGGAACTGATCCCGCTTGGCAGGACCATCCGTGGAATGCCGCCAACGGCGGCTTCCTCCACTCGCCGGACGAGTTTTTCACCTCGCCCGTCGCTCGGGGACTTACCGCGCTGAAATATCGTTACATCGTCGCCCGCTGGGGCTACTCGCCCGCGGTGCTGGCCTGGGAGTTGTTCAGCGAGGTGCATTGGGTCGATGCGATGAACTGGCACCACCAGGAGGACGATGTCGCCCGGTGGCACTCGGAGATGGCCGCGTACCTGCATACGATTGACCCGTACGGCCATCTCGTCACCACCAGCACGGACAATCTGCGCAGCCCAATCTACGCGGCCATGGACTACTTTCAGCCGCATCTTTACCCGGCCAATGTGTTCGCCGGCGTCCGGCAATTCGATCCGATGCCGGCGCAGCTTGACCGGCCGGTTTTCTACGGCGAGATCGGCGACGACCACGAGGCGCTGACCCCCGGGCAGAAAAGATCCGGCGTGGCCATCGTACCGCCGATCTGGGCGAGCCTCATGGGAAAAGGGCGTTATCCGGCCCAGCCCTGGCCTGGTGAACAACTCATCGAGCAAAACCGGCTCGGTGAACTTGGCGCCGTGGCGCGTTTTCTTACGGTCACCGGGCTCGGCAACCGCGAAGGGCTGACACCATTCTCAGCGGTGGTGGAAAGCGCAGTCCGGATCCCATTGCGGCTGATGGGTGGCCAGGTCTGGCAGCACCGTCCCTCACCGGAGATCACCGTGCCGCTCGACGGCCGCGAACCGATCGAATTCGCGGAGGTCCCGCAGATCATGGTGGGCTCGCCGGGAAGCGGGGCGAACGGCTTCCCCGACCACGCAATCTACCATTTCGATTTCCCGCGACCGGTGACTCTCGGAATCCACGTTGCCGGCGCCGGTGAGGGCGGCGCCGCCATCCGCGTGTCCGTCGACGGCGCGGTGGCCATCGAGAGATCCTTCCCTGCCCGTCCGGCGGGCCCAGGCGCAACGATTCAGCCTTCCACGGCGGATCTGTCCCTGACGGTGACGGCCGGCCAGCACGTGATCACCGTCGAGAACTCAGGCGGTGCGGATTGGCTGGAAGTCAGCCGCATCGATCTGGGGCTCGAAACCTCGGTGCTCGCGGCCGTGGGCAAACGCGGAGAAGACTTCGTGACCCTGTGGGTGTGGCATCGGACGGGCGTGTTCGCTCTCCCGGAGCCGACCCCGGTCTCGGGCACACTGGTGCTCGACGATGTGCCCGCCGGAACCTGGACGGTCACATGGTGGGATACCATCAAGGGTCTTCCCGGCGCGCCAGGCGTGGTGCGGCACCCCGGCGGCACGCTGCGCCTGCCCACCCCGCCGATCTCCCGCCACGCCGCCGTTGTCCTCACGCGTTAGCGAGGCGTCGCCAAAGCCGTATCTATGCAATGAACCTCGTCCTCGTTCGTCGACAAGAACGCCGTCAGATGATCGGTGCAGGAGCCTGCTTGCCCGTTCGACAGGCTCAGGGTCCCGAGCTTGTCGAGGGACAGGCGATTCTCACCTCGGAATCGCGAGCAAGCTCGCTCCTACAATTTGTATAGATACGCCTCAGGGTCTCGTGGCCGCGAGCGCCAGCGAGTGATTCAGGCAGTGATTGGGCGCGCGGAGCCGGAGCAAACGCTTCGCTAGACCATGTTCGGCGGATGGCTTTCGCGCTGCTCCTCGTCCTGCTGCTTGCGTACTTTCTCCGCCTCGTCCTTCAAAGTGCCCGCCTGCTCCTTGCTGATCAGATCCTCCAGTTCCGGGATCACCATGTCGGGCTGTTTTTTCAGAATCTGGCGGTAGGCTTTGATCGCCGCCAGCCAGCCGCTGTAGGGATCGTCGTCCGCGCGCCGTTTCTCCAACTGCGATTTGATGTTCCCGGCGAAGTAAGCCGCCATCAGCAACGCCCGGACCCTGGATTCGGCCTCGGGCACGTCGGTCTGCACCCAGGGGAGCGTCTCGACGCCCACCGTGAGGAGCACGCTGTCGCTCTCTTTGCCGAAACGGGTGACCGTCGCGGCCGCACCGACGGCCTCGGCGCTGGTGACATCCTTTTCGATGACCGCGATCGCGGCCAATACTTCCCGGCGGCTGACCGGTTCGGCCTTCGCCGCGGTCAGGACAAAAAGCGCGAGCAGAAAGAGGCGGGCAGTTAGGCGGATCATGGCAGTGGAATTAGACGGGACCAAGCTAGGCGGCGGAGGCGGCGGTTGCAAGCAAGGCGCTCGCGAGACCGGCGGGATCTACGGCAATAACGCCTTCCATTCCGCTGCACCGCCGCCTGGAGCAACCCGCTGTGCCACCCGGCGCGCGGTTTAGTCGTGCGTTGGGCCAGCCCGGATGTTTCATGCGCACCATGAGAAATGCGGCGCATACGCGTGCCGTGGGTTTGATGGCGACCGCGGCGCTGTGTTGGAGTCTCGGCGGCTTGTTGATCAAGTCGGTGGACTGGCCTCCGCTGGCCGTCGCGGGCGGTCGCGGCTTCATCGCGGCGGCGTTTCTGGCGGTGTTCGCCCCGCGTTTCCGCTTCACCTGGTCGGCCGCCCAGATTGGCGGGGCGGTGGCTTATGCCGCCACCACGATCCTTTTCGTCACCGCGACCAAATTGACGACGGCGGCCAATGCCATCCTGCTGCAGTACACGGCGCCGGTGTGGATCGCGTTGTTGGGAGCGTGGTTCCTTGGCGAACGGGCGACGCGCGCCGACTGGCTGACCATCGCGATCGTGTTCGGCGGCATGAGCCTGTTTTTCTGCGACGATCTGCAGCTCGCGGGCTTTGCGGGCAACCTCATCGCGCTCGCCAGCGGCGTGGCGTTCGCGTCGATGACGCTCTTGCTGCGCAAACAGAAGGACACCTCGGCGGAAGAATCGATCTTTCTCGGCAACCTGCTGGCCGGCGTGGTGGGGCTGCCTTTCATGTTTTCCGCCCAGGCCCTCCCCAGTGTGCGCGGTTGGATCGCGCTGGCCTTGCTGGGCATCGTGCAACTCGGGATTTCCTATCTCCTGTACGCCCGGGCCATCCGCCATATCACGGCGCTCGAAGCCGTGCTGATCCCGGTGATCGAGCCCATCCTTAACCCGATTTGGGTGCTGCTGGCCTTGGGGGAGCGGCCGGGGCCGCTCGCGCTGCTCGGCGGCGTCATCGTGCTCGCGGCCGTCACGACCCGGACGCTGCACGGCCTTCGGGGCGGTCTGGCGGCCGCCAGTCCCCCGGCCGCCGTTTAGGATTTCGGCAGCGGCCTGACCTGGATGAGCAGATTGGCGGCGGTGATGAGTCCGCCGCCGACCAGGAGATTCGCCGTCAGGGTTTCGTTGGGATAAACGAAACCGGCCCAACGGGCGAAGAGGTTGGGCAGGAACAGCGCCAGGCAGGAGGCAAACAGCGGTTCAAGACAGTAGATCAGCCCGGCCTCCGTCGCGGTGATTCTTGGCTGCCAGGTGTTCATGATGGTGAACGCTCCGACGGTGCAGAAGAGGGTCAACGCCGCGGTGAAACCGATCCAGGGCAGCGAGGCGAACAGCAGGGGAATCCCGGCCAGGCGCGGCGCGGTGGCGGCCACCAGAACCAGCGATGCGGCCGCCTCCACGACGAACATCACGAAGGTCACCGGGAGCGGCCGGTTGGCGGTAAAGTCGGTGCGTTCCAGCAGCAGGATCTGCCCCATGAAGAACAGGGAGCTCACGAGGGTTTCGATCTCGCCGCGGCCGAGATGCAGGTCGCGCCAATCAAACCGGGCCAGCACCGCCACGCCGGCGAGCACCAGCGCGCAACTGATCCACACGGTCGACGGCGGCAACCGCCGCCGGCGCCCGGCCAGCCAAAGGGGGATCAGAATGGCGTAGATCTGGGTGAGAAACGCGGAGGTCGACGCCGAGGTGTATTGCAGGCCGTCGTTTTGAAAGACCATTCCGACCACGGCGAACAACGCGAGACCCACGCCTTGCCGGACTTCCAACCGGCGCAGGTTCCGAAGCGCGCCGCGCTGCAGCAACAGCAGAATCGCCGCGCCCAGCACGAAGCGCGGCGCCAGCAGGCAAGCCGTGACGAACCAACTGCTGCTCCCGGGCAGCAACCGCTGGTGTTCGAAGGCGATCGCCTTGATCAGCGGGAAGCTCAACCCCCAAAAGACGTTGGCGAGCACCAGCATCGAGACAGCCCGGACCTGCCGGGAGGAAACAGAAGCCGCAGGCATGATGGAAAACATCCAGCCTACGCCGCCGGCGCTCGTCGCGGCGATGCGAAAAGGTCTTCAACTGTCCGGGCCCGGGGATTCCGCTTTGTCTTCCGCTGGCCGTCGCCGGCGGCGTTGTTGCACCGCCTGGCGGAGCAGAAACTCGATCTGGCCATTCACGCTGCGCAGTTCATCCCCGGCCAGGGCCTCGATTTCCGCCCAAAGTTTTGGGTCGATGCGCAACAGGAATGCTTTGCGGTCTTCGGAGGGCATTGAAATCAACGCGTCAGCCCGGCGCGCTTGCGCACGGCCTCGAGGAAGAAAGAGTCCTGTTGGGGGGAAATGACAAGACAGCGGTCGGGCCAGCGCAGCACGACGGCGTGTTCGGTGTCGGTCAGATACGCCCGGAACGCGCCCAGGCGCTTGTTGCGGAAGCGGCCGGCGACGGCGCCCAGCCCGTCGTTGCCGTACACCTTCCAGGCATGGCGCATCGCCTCGCGATCCGGCGTGGCGTCGAGCAGACCCGCGAGGGGAAAACGCGCGGTGTGGAAGGGGAGTTCGACGAGGAGTTCGTGG
>DASRKV010000337.1:0-3816 GCA_035648795.1 Opitutaceae bacterium | reverse complement strand
GGCGCCGGCCTCATGGTGAAGTCGTTTGAGCGGCTTCACCGCGTCGATCTCGGCTTCGATCCGGTCGGAAAGGTGAAGGTGACGATTTCGTTTCCGCGCGGCTACGATCTGAAGCCGGAAGCGCGCCTGCAACTCTTCGAGCGGCTGCAGCAGCGGCTGGCCGCGATCCCGGGCGTGCGGGATGTTTCCTTCGGGCAGGATTCGGTGCTGGTCGGCGGCTTTTGGGGAACGGCGCAATTGCTCATGCCGGACGGCACCTATCAACCGGTGGCCGGAAACTTCGTCGCCGCGAATTTCCTGAAGACGGCCGGCCTGGTCCTGAAAAGAGGGCGGTGGCTTTCCGACAAACGCGGCGATTATGAAGTGGTGATCAACGAAACCTTCGCCAAGGCGCGATTCGGCGACGAGGATCCGGTCGGCAAATCCTTCAAGCTGCTCGTCTCGGGTGATTTCAATCAGCCGGTGATCGGAGTGGTGCGCGATGTGAAGGAGACGGTTCGGTCCTCGCCCGGCATGCGTTTTTACGTTCCGAACTGGGTGTATCCGCTGAACATTTCCACGCTGTTGCTTCGGCTCGATCGCGATCCGGGCGAAGATTTCACGGGGTTGGTCCGGCACGCGATCTATGATTTCGATCCCAAACTGATCGTGAGCCAGGTGTCTTCCATTAATGAAGTCGTACGCAATGAAATGTGGGCGGAGCGACAGGCGTTCACGGTCTTAAAAGGGCTCTCCGGCATTGCCCTGGCCCTGGCGGTGGTCGGGTTGTTTTCGGTCATCTCCTTCGCGGTGAGCAGCCGGATGAAGGAATTCGGCGTGCGCCTGGCGATGGGCGCGCAACCGGCGGATCTGCACCGACTGGTGATGACGCGCGGGCTGGCGACCGCCGCGGCCGGCGTAGTCATCGGAATTGCGGGGGCGCTGGCGCTCACGCGCTTCATGCAGAGCCTGCTGTTCGAAACGACACCCTACGATCCTCTGGTATATGCGGCGGTCGCGTTTGTCCTGCTTGCCGCGGCCGCGGCGGCGTGCTGGCTGCCGGCGCGACGGGCCGCGCGGGTCGATATCACCAAGTTGTTGAGAACCGAATGACACGCGAGGTCACCACGCGGAGCCGGAGATAGGATGAACGGGCGACTGGCCGAACCATCGAAGGTTTCCACAATGAACTCATACTTTCGCGTCCTCTTGCCGGTCGGCGCCTCCCTGCTTGCGCTCATCTCGTTTGGTGGATGCAGGCATCTGCCGACCGGAACCAGCTCATTCGAATTCGTCGACGGGCCCGACGCACCAAAGCCACAAGATGCTTCCCAGCTCAGGATCACCAAATCGATGAGCGTTTTTGTGGACGCGAAGCCCATTCCACCACTGGCCGCTCCTGTTTATCCCAAGAACGCGCTGGCGGCACATTTGGGAACGGTCTCGATTGCCGTGAAGATTACCATCGGTACCAATGGCAGGGTCACATCGATCGCTCCCAGTTTCGCCCGGATTTCTTTGCCCACCCGGGACAAGAACGACTTCGACGATGCCATAGAGGAGGCCCTGTCTGAATGGCGCTTCGAGCCGGCTCAGCTTGCCCACCTGGATCCGCAAATCGCCGATGCGCCGGTGATTGTCGGCACGGAGGCCACGGAGACATCGTTCGATGTAGTATTTACGTTCTCCGCGTCGGGAAACAGCAGTGCGGACATTCTTAAGACCGGAGGAGATTGAAGCCGTCGCTTTGCCGACCCAACGGCACCAGCCGTCCGGTGAGCCGCCAATCGCGGCGTCAACATTCAAAACTCGCGGCGGATACCCGCCGAGAGCAGCCAGCGGGGCAGGATCTGCAAACCATTCACGCGTTGATAAACCGGCAACTGGAGAAATATGAAAGCGTGTGAACGCGATCCCAGATCAACCGTCGCGCCCGGACTCAGGTACACGACCGTGTCGCCGCTGTTGCCGCGATCCGCGTTCCCCCCGGATTCGCGCCCATCCCAGCGCACGTTGAACTGCACCTGCGGCGTCACGGCGCTCGTATTCAGGTAGCGCACGCCGCTGTTGAGACTCAGACTTGACGACGGGCGAAAATCCTCGCGCGAGTCCAGCGGCTGGTCGAGGAGCACCTGCGCGAACGCGCCGATCGTGGGACGCGGCCGGATGAACCACGAGGCTCCGGCGAGCAGGTTGACCGTCCCCGCGCCCAGTTGCAGTCCGCGGTCCAGCGGCGCGCCCGCCTGGGGTCCCGTGACGAAAACCTGATCGATGCGCCCGGTGGGCAGCTTCAGGCCGAACTGCAGACCATAACTGCGATCGAGCCCGTAGTGTTGGTATCGGCCGACAATCTGCAGATCCCCGAGGCCGCGGGCCTGCGAGGTTGAAATCTCCGTATCGCCCGGGGCAATCGTGCTGTGGAAACGATTGTCATAGGGAAGCTGGACGCTGAGACCCCAGGACGGATTGAAGGCGTAGTCGGTGCTGAGCCAGAAGTTGCGGTTCAAGGTCCGCTGCTGGATCTCGTCATCACCGGGCAGCGAGAGCGCGGAGCGGTCCACGCGGTGGGTGCCGGTCCGCAGCACGGATTCATCGTAATACTCGTAGCGCACGCCCGCCTGGAAGCCAGGCAGCGATTGGTAGCCTTGGGCGGCCCAGTCGGAACTGAGCGAGCAGCCGCACTCCGAACAGGCGAAGCCCGAGGCCGCAATGGCGGCCGTCGTCGCTGCCAAACGCAAACATCGGAGGAAACAAAAATGGATCAGAAAGGAATGAATATCCGGACGATTTTCCGACGATTGCGTTCAGGATCCCGGCGCGTCCTGCGTGCGACCGCGCACCGCGGCCACCGCCCGCCTGAGCAGCTTGCCGTGCCGGGCGACACCTTCCGCCTCGATCTTCTCAAACTGCGCATGCTGGAAAATCGGGGATTCGACGGCATCGATTTCTCCCGCCTCGTCGGCTGAATCCTTGAGCGCACCGGCCATGGCCGCCACCAGGCCGTTCATCTCGTCGAGCCGTTGGTGCAGGGCGGCGAGCGACCGGCGCGGCCAGTAGCCGCCCTCGTCGTCGATCTTCACCCGCACGCCCGGCGTCCGCCAGCGCGCCAGCAGGTCGATGACGGCCGTGTGGCAACGCGAAAAATACTCCCAGCCGTGCAGCCCGGCATATTGCGTTTTGCAGGCGCCGCTGAAACGCCAGGCCCGCCCAAGTCCCGTGGACAACGTTTTGTCCTGATCCAGAACTGTCCGCGGATACCGGCAAAGCCCCAGCCAAAGCGGCTCGCAGTCCTCACCGATCGTGACCGGGAAAAGGACACCCTCCTCAGGATTTACCGCGACACCGCAGCTCGTATCGGAATCGCCGGGCAACGGGATGGTCAGCCAGGCCGTCGCGAACCGATCAAGATTTTCGCGCTCGTCCGAGATTTCGAGCACCTCGTCCACCCGTCCTTCGCGTTGCAGAGCCAGGGCGTGCTGCCGCGCCGTTCCCACCAAGCGATGCGCTTCGCGCGCGTCGCCGGCCGCCCCGGCATTGAACTGATAGTGCACCGTCAAGCCCATGACGGCGCACCGTACTCGCGCCGTCTCCCGATGCAAGCGGGGTTCGTCCGCCGATCACCTTAGTCGCTCGCCCGAACGCAGCACCGGTCGGCGCACGAGCTGCACGTTTGCAAAAGGCTCGGACTCGGCTCCGGGCTTCACCCACCTAGGATTGAGCGTCATCCTCCAGCCCGAAGACGGCTTTCACGTAGTTGTCCACGCTAAAGGGTTGCAGATCCTCCGCCTGCTCGCCAAGTCCCACGAAATAGATGGGCAGCTTGAGTTCGCGCCAGAT
>DASRKV010000336.1:0-5395 GCA_035648795.1 Opitutaceae bacterium | reverse complement strand
CTGCAGAAGACCCCGGTAGTGAGTCGCGGCACGGCCCTCGCCTTCTTGCAGTTGCTCGCGCCATTTGCGCCCCATATTGCGGAAGAATTGTGGGCGCGCCTCGGGGAGCCGCCATCGATTTCCCGGGCGCCGTGGCCGGTCTACGATCCGGCCAGGCTCGTGAACGAACAGGTGAAGCTGGTCTTCCAGGTCAACGGTCGGGTCCGCGGCGACCAGTTTGTTCCGGTCGGCCTGCCGCAGGCGGACGCGATCGGGTTCGCCCAAGCGCATCCCCGCCTCAAACCCTACCTCGCGGGCAGAACAGTCAGAAAGATCGTCTACGTGCCGGGCCGGATCCTTAATCTTGTAGTGGACTAGAGGATACTCCAAGCCCAACCCGCGGCGAAATTTCCGGCTTCATTCCTCCGGCCAACTGCTGCATCCTGTCGCGTGCTTTCCACCTTTCTTCCGGCCACGTTCGACCCGTCGAAGCCCATCGCGTTGATCGCCGGCCAGGGGCTTTATCCCGGTCTGGCGGCAGCGGCGCTGCGCCGCGCCGGCGTCCCCGTGCGGTTGATCGCGTTCGACGAGGAAACCCGCCCGGAGCTCATCGCCAGTTTTCCGGAGGCCGAGCGCCGGACCCTGCTCGTCGGCCAGTTGGGCAAGATGCTCCGGGCGCTGGAACAATTCGGCGCCGGCTATGCCTACATGGCCGGCCAGATCACCCCGCGCCGCCTGTTCAAGGGTCTCCATCCCGATCTCAAGGCGACCCGCATTCTCCTTTCGCTCAAGCGGCGCAACGCCGAGACGATTTTCGGCGCCATTGCGGCGGAGATCGAGCAGCTCGGCGTCGGTCTGCTCGACGCGCGATCCTTCCTCGACGACCAGCTCGCGACCCCCGGCGTCATGACCGGCGGCCGGTTTCCGATCGAGCGCGAATATGTCGATCACGGCATCCACCTGGCCCGCGAGGTCGCCCGGCTCGACATCGGCCAGGGCGTCGTGGTCCGCAAGGGCACCGTGCTGGCGGTCGAGGCCTTCGAAGGCACGGACGACATGTTGCGGCGCGCCGGCTCCTTCAAGACCACGCATACCCTGTTCGTGAAGACCGTCAAAACCAACCAGGATTACCGGTTTGACGTTCCGATCTTCGGCCTGCGAACCCTCGAGACGATGCGCGATGCCGGGATCGCGGCCGCCGCCCTCGAGGCCGGCAAAGTCATCATCCTCGACCGCCCCACCGTCCTGGCCCAGGCCAAGACCTGGGGGATTCATCTTTTGGGCTTTGCGTAGTGGTCTGCCGGCTTGCGCTTTCCCGCGGCCTTTCGCACATTCCGGCCATGCAGAACGAGGTCATTGAGGTTGCCATCAAGGGGGTCATGCCGACCGCGAACGGCTGCGCCGTCTTCCTCGGCAATGAAGACAAGACCTTTGTCATCTATGTCGATCATAGCGTCGGCAACGCCATCTCCATGACGCTGAATGGCGTCAAGAAGGAGCGGCCGCTGACGCACGACCTCATCGGCAGCATCCTGCTCGGGCTCGACATCACCCTGGAGCGGATCATCATCAACGACGTCAGCGACGGCACCTTTTTTGCCCGGATCATCCTCCACATGCAGAACGAGCTGGGGCACAAAATCATCGAGGTCGACGCCCGCCCGAGCGATTCCATCGTGCTCGCCCTCCAGCAGAAAAAGCCGATTTTCGTGGCGCTCAAGGTGTTCAACGCCGTCGAGGATATGACCGAGATTTTGGAGCGCGTCCTCAAACAGCAGAACGAGGAGACCGAGGAGGAAGAGGACGACGAGGAGGACGAAAAGTCCTGACCGGCGGTCCTGCTTTTCGCCTGCCTATCCTGCGATGCTCGACGACCCTGCGGTCGAGGGCCGGAGAATGACCGTGACAACGCATCCGCCGGCTGATCCTCCTGCGACGCCGCCCGCGCCGCGTCATCTGCCCGCGGCGCTCGTGCCCGGCTTGCCCTTGACGGCGCTGGCGCCGATGCAGGACGTGACGGATCTCGCGTTCATGCAGGTCATCGCCCGTTATGGGCCGCCCGACTATTTCTTCACGGAGTTCTTCCGCGTCCATGCGCAGTCGCGGCCGGAGAAACACATCCTGCGTTCCCTCACCGAGCATGGCACCGGCCGGCCCGTTTTCGCCCAGTTGATCGGCGAGAGCGTGCCCGACATCCTCCGCACCGTGCGCGAACTGCTCGCCTACCCGGTGGCCGGCATCGACCTCAACCTCGGCTGCCCCGCGCCCAAGATCTATCGCAAGCATGTGGGTGGCGGGCTGCTCCGCGAACCCGACCGGATTGACGAGATTCTCGGCGCTCTCCGCGCGGCCGTGCCCGGACTCCTCACGGTCAAGATGAGGCTGGGTTTTGCCGACACCGGCAACTTCGACCGGGTGCTGGAACTCATCAACCGGCACGGGGTCGACCTGCTCACCGTCCACGGCCGCACGGTGCAGGAGATGTATCGGGGCGAGGTGCATTACGATTTCATCGCCCGCGCCGTCCAGCAGGCCCGCTGCCCCGTCTTGGCGAACGGCAACATCACCTCGGCCGATCGCGCGGCGGTCGTGGTGGCCCACACCCGCGCCGCGGGCGTCATGATGGGCCGTCACGCCATCCGCAATCCCTGGATTTTCCGCCAATGCCGGGAACGTTTCGCCCGCCCGGGCGCCGGCGAAGACGCGCCGGCGGTATTCCAGCCGACGTTCGCGGATGTCCGGGAATACATCGCCCAGCTCTACCGCGCCACGGCCACGGCCGCCGCGCCGGAACGCACGCAGGTTGCCCGGATGAAAAAGTACCTCAACTTCGTCGGGCAGAGTGTTGACCCCGCCGGCGCCTTCCTGCACGAGATGCGCCGGGCGCAGACCGAGGCGGAGCTGTTCGCGGTGTGTGACCGGCATCTGCTCGCCGACCCCACGCGTCGTTACGCCCTCGAACCGTTCCCGGGAGTCCTGGCCCGTCCCAACCGCGAGGCGGCCTTCGAAACGTGTTCGCTCGACACCACGCCGGTCTGACCCGCAGTCTGTGGCCGACCGACCGCCATTTCACCCATGCCCAAGATCGAAATCAACAAAGTCGCGGAAATCCTGCAGAGAAACAAAATCGAGCCCGCGGTGCTGCGGCGAATCCTCGAGGAGATTAATCACGTGGCGCAGCCCGATCCCGGCGAGGAGAACAAACCGCCGCCGGTGAAAAAACAATGGTTGATCCTCGTGTCGGATCCCGAGCACCGGCTGCCCAAGGACGATTTCGTCGGCTGGGTGCTCCAGATTCCGGAGGATGAAAGCCCGGCGACGACGCAGGATCGCATCTTCCGCAGCGCCTATGATTTCAACACGACGAAGCGCGGCCGCCTCCTGCCGGTGAAAACGGTCGGCGAAGCGCTTGAAAACGTGCCGCCCAAGCAATTCAAGGAATCCGATCTCTGGTTGAAGACCAAGACCCCGGTTCTGGTGCTTCGCACCGACAACGGCATCCCGACGGAGCCGTGAACCGGGGCGGGGGGACGGCTGCCTCGTTTTCCGCCCCGATCGACCCGCGGGCGCACAACCTTTGCCGGATGGTAACGATTGGCCGCCGCTTGGTGGAATCGATCAGTACTCCACGTCGCGGCAGCGTTGTTCCACCTGACGCGCGCAAAGTTCGATCTGTTTGGCGGAAAGCATCGTCACACCGTTCGCCGCGAGGACGTCCGGAAGCCAGGATGGATTCACCACCCGGAGGGCCGCCCGGGCGGGCGCCTCGACCGACCATCCCGGCAGCGCCAGGACGGGGACCACTTCCGTCAATACTCCCGTCATCTTGAGCAGCCAGGTCTGGAGCCACTTGGCATTTCCCATGGCCGGCAGCATGCCGTGCTGATCCTCGCCCCACGGCCAGTCCAACTCCTCGCCGTCAAAAAAGACCTTGTAGTCGTCCCGGCCCTCGCGCGCGCCGTCTCGCGGACGCGTCCGGGTCTCGATCGCATACACGCCGCCCGGGCCGATGGCGACATGATCGATGTTGAATTTCTCCCGGCCCGTCTCGCAGGGCACATCATGAAAAATCCGCCAGCCGGAGGCCTTCATGGGTTCGAGAGCCTCCGCCACGACCCGCTCGCCGAAAAAGCCGAGGTAGCGCTCGCTCCGTTGCTTCAGGCGCGCGAACAACCACTGCCCCGCCAGCACGAGTCCGACGGCAAACCCGGCGAGGGTCAACCCGAGGCCGGCCCACATCCCCCAGCCCGGCAGGTACGCCGACACCTCAAGCAGGATGATCGCGATCAGGCAGGGCGCCAACCCCGTCAGGAGCCACATCGAAAGAAAATCCTCGTCCAGCCGTGCCACGTCCCGCAACTGGCTCTCCCCCGCCCCGCGGAGCAGCCGGAGGTCCCGGGCGAACGGAGCCCGCGTGCCGCGTTTGCGCCGCTCCCACCACAAGAACGCAAAGGCGGACAGGCCGAAGAGGGCGAAAAACGCACTGGGGAGGAGAATGGCGTTCCAGTTCATATGCGAATAAGGTTGGCGGCTGGGCCCAGCCGGGCAGCGTCCGTCGGCGCCCTTCGTGACCGGCAGGCGTAAGAAAGGTCAAGTGGGAGTTTAGAATTTCGCATGGTCGCGTCGACTGTCCGGTGGTAAACTCGGCGTAAAGAACCGCCGTAAATCCCGGGAAGACGGACCCTTGTTTGCGCCCGGCTGAAATATCTCTTCATGCGTGAATCCCCTCAGCCCAAACCGTGGCGCCGGCTTCAGCCGGAAGCCTGCAGTGGCGACAGGTGGAACCCGCCGTCCCCGGCGGGTTTTTCAACCGCGAAACTCCCAGCCTACCAGGACGGCGGGCTCCGCCTTTTTTGTGCCTCCTCTTCTCAGGGAGAGACCTGCCTCGACTCCTAGAAAACAGCGCACTCTTTATGGCCGCGAGCGCCAGCGAGGGGATTCGGGATCGGCCGTCCACTCGCCCGATCTGACGTTTCTTCTCGTCCGAGGTAAAACGACGTTTTGCGTGTTTGGCTGAATGATTCCGGTCCGGACCCGCGACCTGTCCGGCCATTATCCGACGGGTGGCGGGGGGATCAGCCACTCGTTCATCGGGTGGTCTTCGCCGCAATCGAGGCACCGAGTCGTCTCGAATTGCGCACCGCAGTGGGGACAGATTGACTGGGTCGCAAAGGTATCGAACGGCTTGCCGCAGCGACCGCACACCCACCATCCGCCGATGGGAGGCGGGGCGTGGCAACTCGGACACTCGAAACCACTGTGGCGCGGCAACTGAGCCGCGCGCGCCAGGACCCGCGCCTGCTGCAATCCCCGCCAGCAGTTCGCCAGAATGAAAACCCCAAGAATGGCGAACCAGTACGAACGTTGCCACCAGGCAAAAAGGAACCACAACGGCAATCCGATGAAACCGATGACG
>DASRKV010000335.1:0-2925 GCA_035648795.1 Opitutaceae bacterium | reverse complement strand
AAAATACCCATTAACCTTCTCGCAGGGCATAACGATCACGGTCACCGGTATCGGCGGCGCGCGGAGTCTGACCTACGCCCAGTAGGTTTTTTGGTTTCAATTTCAAAGCCGCCTGCCGATACTGCGGGCGGCTTTCTTATTTATGTCGAAGCGGCTGATCCTGTTGGCGCTGGTCACTGCGCTCTCAGTGGTGCTGGGCTTTGTGACGTTCAGCCCGGCGCAGGCAGTGAATGTCGTCCAGCACGGCGGCTACTGGTTGGTGTTGGTCGCGTTCGTGTGGTTTGCCGGACATCTGGTCCGCAGTCTGCGTGACGACTGGCCCCGGCTGCGCGACTTGGGGAGCTGGTGGCCGGTTGGTCTGTTCGTATTGGGCACGGCGGTCTTCCTTCACGTGCAGGAACGCCATGAATTCAAGATCGTGGCGGATGAGATCGTGCTGGGCTCAACGGCGATGGAAATGCACTTCGAGCGCGAAGCGGCGGTGGTCGTGCGGGGCTATGACTACGCCAGCAATTTCGTGCCGTTTAATGTCTATCTGGACAAACGTCCGGTTTTTTTCCCCTTCCTGCTTGCGCTGGTCCACGACTTCACGGGCTACCGGGTAAGCAACGTCTTTGTGCTCAATGGCCTGCTCAGCCTCGCGCTCACAGCGCTTTTCTACCTGGTCGGCCGCCGATTGGGGGGGCCGCGCGCTGGGGCGGCGGCGGTGCTTCTTCTGATCACGGTTCCCCTGGTGGCGCAGAACGCGACCGGCGGCGGGTTTGATTTGTTGAATATGGTGATGATTGTGCTGACGCTGTGGTTGGGGTTGCGTTACGCGGAACGGCCGGAGTCCCACCGGCTGTGTGGCTTCGCGCTCTCCGGCGTGTTGCTGGCGCAGGTGCGCTATGAATCGGCGCTGTTTATCCTGCCGGTGGGGGCGACGATCTTTTACGTCTGGTGGCGGAATCGCCGGGTCGACCTGCCGTGGGCGCTGCTCTTCGCGCCGTTGCTGCTGGTGCTGTTGCCGCTGCAGTACAACGTTTTCAAACTCTCTCAGGCGAGCTGGCAGCTCAACGACGTCGCGGGGGCCACCGCACCGTTCGGCCTGAAATATTTCTACGACAACGTCGGGCACGCATTGAATTTCTTTTTCACGTTCGACGGCACACAGCCGGGCTCCTGGTTCGTCGCGGTGTTGGGAATCTTCGGGGTCGGATTCTTTGTTCTCACCTTCTACAAGGACCATCGGGAGATCTTTGCCGGAGATCCGGCAACGGCGACATTCTCCATCTTCATGCTCGGGCTGCTCATTCACACCGGCCTGATGTTATGCTATTTCTGGGGCAAGTGGGACGATCCCATCATCCGCCGTCTCAGCCTGCCGGCGCACGTGCTGATGATATTTGCCTTCATCTACGTGGTGCCGCGCCTGACCGGCCATCGCCTGCGTTGGCCGGTGGTGATCGGCGCCTCGTTGGCCTATCTGATGGGCGCGACCGTCCCGGCTTCGGCTCTCCATCGCTTTACCCAGGAGAATTTCGCGGCCGGCACCGTCAATTGGGTCGGCGGCTTTATTCGCGGCCTCGGGTCCAAATCGGTCCTGGCAATCGACAATAACTCCGGCTTGGAGTGGCTGCTCTACCGGAAGTCCAGCACCAATCCCGCGGCACTTTCCCAGCGGCCGGAGGCATTTCTCTACCATTACCAACGGCATACGTTCGAAGAGGTCGTGGCGGTTCAGCGGGTGGCGGCTGATCTGGCCAGCAATGTGCGGTATGTCTCCGTTGACGAAGACCTCGGTCCGGGAATCCAATTGGAAATGATCGAAGAGAAAGCGTTTTCCCCCGCCTATATCGTGCGCATCAGCCGCGTGGTCGGGGTTGACGAGGGGAAGTTGCTGGCTTGGGCGAAGGAGCGCCGGAAGCTATTCGAAAGCAAGAAAACCATCGCCGTGCCGGCGACGGTGGACGCCAGCCAGTTGGTGGAATGGCTGCGGCAGTTGCCTTGATTGGGCGGCCGGGCGGACGGCAGCCGGCGGATTCGTGGAAAGCCGCTGACTTTTGCGCGGGAAACCGATCGTCAATTACCGCTTTGTTCAGCGGGCCTTCAGCGCACGCTCCATCAAGTCTGCCAGTTCGGCTGGCGACCCGTCCACCGCGGCGTGCACTTCCTCGGCCGATAGCCGGTAAATGAGGATGCTGTAGCCGATCATCGCATCCGGCCGGCGCAGGCGCAAATATTGGGCAAGCCGCGCGAACCGCAGGCGGTCGAGATCCCACAACGGCTTGGACGGCCCGTTGCCGAATTCGGCGATCGATGGATCACGTTTGCCTGCGGCGATCTCCGCGCGCATCTGACGGAGAAGGGATTGGTAGGAGGCTTCGCGCTCCGGGGTCCACGGTCCGCGGAACGGGCTGTAGACGTCCTGCAATTCCGTGGCACTCACGCAGTACAAGCCCGGTCGCAACTCCTGCCAATACCGCGTCTCGTAATGATAGTAAAAAGGCGCAAGGGGTTCGCCCACGATGCCCTCGTGGCGGAAATCGCTCATGCCGGAGGAGGCGACGTAGACCGGTTCGCCCGGTCGGCGATGATCACGCAGCCATTGTGCCAACCCCGGCAGGTCTTGCCCCCAGTCCAATGAACTATCAACCAGATGCTGCCACCCCTGTGCGGGCCCGCCTGCCATCACATTGAAATAGGCCAGATAGTGCGGACGGATGGCCATGCTTTCTGCCACGGCAAACCCGGCGAGGGCGACGCCAACGACCCGCAACCAGCGGTCGGACGCGGGCCGAACAATCACCCCGGCGGCGATGAAAAGAATCGGATAAATTGGCAGGATGTGCTGGTGGCCGATGTTGAGATGACTGGCCAGCGAAAAGGCTCCATAGACGGTGAACAAAACGAGCAACGGAGCTACGCGGTGCGATTCGTTCAGGA
>DASRKV010000334.1:0-3645 GCA_035648795.1 Opitutaceae bacterium | reverse complement strand
GCAACTGGCCTTTTTCCACCTTGTCGCCACGCGCGACCTTGAGCGATTTCAACTGACCGGAAGTTTGGGCGCCTACGTCGACATAGTTCAACGGTTGCAGCAGGCCCGCAGCCACGACCGTGCTTTCCACGTCGCCGCGTTCCACGGCAGCAGTGACGTACCGGACTTTTGCCTGCTCGAATGCCGACCGGTATCCCAACGGGCCCGCGGCAACGACCACCAGCAGTATGGCGAGGAGCCGGAGGCGGCGCTAGGTGGGACGCTTTTTGCCCGAAGCCGGAACCGTTGGCGCCAGCGATTTTGATGCCGTCGGAAATCTCACGACCCGCGTCCGTCACTCCTCTCAACTGCCCGGGCGGCCTGGCGGATTTGATCGAGCTCGGCTTCCTTGGCGCCTTCTTCGACGAGCTGTTCGCTTTCGCTTCGTCCCTCGCCATCCTCGTCTTCGCTCGGTGACTCCGGTACTTGGCCGCCGGTTGAGTCTGGCACGGGACTTATCGAGGGTATCGAGCCAGGCATTGCCTCCTGCCGCTCCTCATTCGACTCAACCGCCAATTCACGTTTTGCCTGTTCATAATCGCCCTGCAACACATCTGGCAGAGCCCGACCTGCGATCACGGCCAGTTCGCGCGTGCGCGCCTGCACCATCTCGCGGGTTGCCGGGCCCGGTCCGCTGGTGTTCCCGGTTGAAACGCCCTTGTTGAGAGGATCTTTGTTCATATGGTGATGACTGTAAGCCGGAAGGCAGCCGGATGGCTATGGAGTGTTACCCGACCCGAGAAATGGTCTCCGGCGGATTGTTTGGCCGCTCATCAACGCCGGGTCGGGCCACCCACTGGGAAGGGATGGCATGGCCACGATTAGGAGAGAAACCGAGGCGCACCAAACCCGCGGACCGCGTCGTCGCTCGGCAACAGCGCCCGCATTTGCCCGCGCGTCACCTGCACGGTGGTGGTGTCTTGGGTCGGACGGGTCGTGGTTGTTTCTCGGTCGGTGGATTCGGCTTTCATCACCCAACCACTTACTATGATCCGTCTTTTTCTGAACTTTTCGGACGCCACCGCTGGCGGCAGGGGCTTTTTCAGATAGTGTCAATGGCTGGCCCACATGACCATGCCACTGGCTGAAATCTCCGCACCCGATGCCGCAACCGCTCTCTTCGACGACGATGCGTGGGATGACCTCCTCAATTACATCGAAGAGCGCCAGGTCATTCCCATCCTGGGCCCGGAGCTGCTGCGGGTCGAAACCGAAAGCGGTCCGCGCCTGCTTTACGACTGGATTGCCGGCAAACTTGCCGCGCGCCTGAACCTGGCGCCGGGCGTGTTGCCGCCCCGGGCGTCGTTGAACGACGTGGTGTGCGCCTATCTGGGCGGCCGCGGCCGTCGCGAAGACGCCTATACGCGGATTCGCACGATTCTGCGCGAGGCGACGTTCGCCCCGTCCATCGCGCTGCGGCAGCTCGCGCAGATCACCGATTTCGATCTCTTCGTCACCACGACGTTTGACTCCCTCCTTGAGCAGGCGCTCAACGAGGAACGCTTCCAGGGCGCGAGCTCTACTGAAGTCCTGGCGTATGCTCCCAACCGCGTCGCCGACCTGCCGGCCGAGCGCAGCCAGTTGCAACGGCCGGTCGTCTATCATCTGCTCGGCCGGCTCTCGGCCTCGCCGACCTACGTGATTTCCGACGAGGACACGCTCGAGTTTGTCTGCGCCCTGCAGTCGGAACACCTGACCCCCGGCCGCCTGTTCCACGAGCTTGAACACAACCATCTGCTGATCATCGGCGGCACGTTCTCCGGCTGGCTCACGCGTTTTTTCCTGCGCATGACCAAGCGCCACCGGCTGTCCGATCCCCGCGACGTCGGGGAAATCCTCGCCGACGACCATTCGTTGCGCGACGAGTTGCTCGTGCAGTTTCTCCATCAGGTGAGCGCCCGCACGCGGATGTACAGCGGCGCCGAGGCGTTCGTGGCCGAGTTGCACCGCCGCTGGCTGGCCCGCCGCGGACCGGCGCCGGCGTCAGGCGGGGGCGGCGGCGCGCCGGCGCGCTTTCAACCACCGGAGCGCGAGATGGCGGACAACGCGGTGTTCATCAGCTACGCCCGCGAGGATCTTGCCGCGGTGCAAAAACTGAAGGCCGGCCTCGACGCCGCGGGCATCAACGCGTGGTTTGACATGGACCGGCTCGAGAGCGGCGACGATTTTGCCCGCAAGATCCGCGGCAACGTCGGCAAGTGCTCGTTCTTCATTGCGATCATCTCCGGCAACACCCAGCGCCGGGTGGAAGGCTGGTTCCGCCGGGAGTGGAACTGGGCGGTGGATCGCACGCTGGGCATGGCGCAGGGCGCGGCGTTTCTCCTGCCCGTGTGCGTCGATGAAACGCCGGAGATCGGCGCGCTCGTGCCGGACGAATTCATGAAGGCGCACTGGACCCGCCTGCCCGGCGGGGTGATCACGCCGGAAATCGTCACGCGCCTCACCGAGCTGCTCGCCGGGCGCCGCACCTGAGAGACCAGGGCATTCGGCAACACCACAGATCTTCCCGGATCAGCATCATGAGGCGTTCTCAGGTATCGGTGTCCCTCCGGGTGATTCGGGGCTCATATTTTCTGTCCTCATGAATTCCGGAACCATTTTCGCGGTGGATGCGCAGAATCCCTGGTTGGGACTGGATTCCTTCACCGAGGAGACGCGCGCGTTTTTCCACGGGCGTGACGACGAGGGCGCCGATCTCGCACGGCGCGTACAGCGCAAGCTGCTGACCGTGCTCTTTGGCCAGTCCGGTCTGGGCAAGACCTCGCTTCTGCACGCCGGACTCGTGCCGAGGCTGCGGCCCGACGGTTACTGTCCCGTCTACGTGCGGCTCGATCATTCGCGCGAGGCGCCGCCGCCCGCCGAGCAGATCAAGCAGGCCGTCCAGCGGGTGACGGCCGAAGCCGGCACCTGGAGCCGGCCGGGCAGCAGCCAGTCCGGCGAATCGCTCTGGGAATTCTTCCATTACCGCGACGACCTGCTGACCGACGCGTCGGGGCGGGTGCTCACGCCGCTGCTGATCTTCGACCAGTTCGAGGAGATCTTCACCCTCGCGCAGACCGATGACGCCGGTCGCGCCCGGGCCCAGGGATTCCTGCGCGAACTCGCCGACCTGGTGGAAAATCGCGCGCCGGCCGCGATCGAGGACGACGAGACGGCCGCCGAACGCTTCGATTTTGCACGGGCCGACTACCGCGTGCTGATCGCGCTGCGCGAGGACTACCTTGCCCATCTCGAAAGCCTGCGCGATCTCATGCCATCGGTGACGCAAAACCGCGTGCGCCTCAGCCGCATGACGGGCGGTCCGGCGCTCGAGGCCGTCATCCGCCCCGGCGGGGGGCTGGTGAGCGACGAGGTCGCGCGGCAGATCGTGCGTTTTGTCTCCGGGGCGCGCGATCTCGCCACCGCGGAGGTGGAGCCGTCGCTGCTCAGTCTTGTCTGCCGCGAGCTGAATGAAGTCCGCCTCGCGAAAGGCGAACCGACGATCTCCGCCGACTTGCTTGCGGGTTCACGCGACACAATCCTCAACGAATTCTACGAACGCTCGCTTGCCGACCAGCCGGAGGGCGTGCGCCGCTTCGTCGAGGACGAGTTGCTCACCGACTCCGG
>DASRKV010000333.1:0-2389 GCA_035648795.1 Opitutaceae bacterium | reverse complement strand
TCGACGCGGGTGACGATCACGCGCCCGTTCTGGCTCGGAAAGTATGATGTCACCCAGAAAGAGTGGAGGGTGCTGATGGAAGACAATCCGAGCAAGTTTCGCGGCGACGACCGCCCGGTGGAGCAGGTTACCTGGGCCAGGGCGATGGAGTTTTGCAGCCGGCGCACCCAGCGGGAAAGGGACGCCGGTCGACTGCCGGAGGGCTATGCCTACAGACTTCCGACGGAGGCGCAGTGGGAGTATGCCTGCCGGGCCGGCACCACCGGACCCTACGCCGGGAACCTGGACGACCTGGCATGGTATTCCGGCACGAGCGGCGTCCAGACGCACCCGGTGGGTCAGAAGCGGCCGAATGTGTGGGGACTTTACGACATGCACGGAAACGTCTGGCAGTGGTGTCTGGACTGGTACGCGAACAAACTGCCGGGCGGGAGCGTCACCGATCCGACCGGGCCGCGATCGGGTTCCAGCCGCGTGAATCGCGGGGGCAGCTGGCGCTACCTGCCGCCCTTCTGCCGGTCGGCTTGCCGCAATGCCTGTGAACCCGGCGTGCGCTACAGTTTTCTGGGTTTCCGTGTGGCCCTGGCGCCAGTGCCCGCCGACTGAACAGCGGGGCGTCCCGGCCACCGGGGGCGACCGCCAGCTCGGAGACGAGCCCGGTCAAGACGCCAGCGCGAGGCGCGTCTTGTGTTTGGCCGGAATCGTCTCCATTCGTGAACCGTCTTTTCCCCATGCTTCAGTCGCTTCGCATCCGCAATCTCGCCTTGCTGGAGGAGGTCGCGCTCGATTTCGATCGCGGATTCACGGCGGTGACGGGCGAGACCGGCGCGGGCAAAAGCATCCTGCTGGGGGCGCTCAGTCTGCTGGCGGGTTCGCGCGCCGAGAAAACCGTGATCCGCCAGGGCGCGGCGGCTTGTGAGGTCGAGGCGGCGCTGTTCTTCGCCGACTCGCGCAAGGTCGATGCCATGCTGGCATCGCTTGACCTCCCGGCCTGCGAGGACGGCGTGTTGATTCTCAAGCGGAGCCTGGCGCGCGACAAGGCGCCGAAGATCACGGTCAATGGAGGTCTGGCCACGCTGGCCGCGCTGCAGTCGTTGGGCGAGCTATGGATCGATTTTCACGGGCCGGGGGAGCCCCGGCGGCTCCTCAAGGAAGCGGCCCAGCTTGAACTGCTCGATCTCTATGGGCGCACATCCGGTCTGCTCGTTGAATACCAGGAATCCTATCGTGCCTGGCGCGCCCTGCAGGCGGAACGGGTGAAGCTCGCGACCGAAACGCGGCTGCCGGCCGACCAGATCCAGTTTCTCGAAAGCCAGTTGGCGAAAATGAATGAGCTGGAGTTGACGGCGGAGGCGATCGAGTCGCTGGAACGGGATTTTCAGCGGTTGAGCAGGGCGCAGGAACTCATCGAGCTGTCCCAGGGATTGGCGGCCGGAATCAGCGGCGAGGAAGGCGTTCTCGGGCGGGTAGCGCAGCTCGTCCGCGACGCGCGACAATTGGAGGCGCTGGACCCGGCGAGCAAAGTGTTGGCCGACCGGCTGGCGTCCGTGTCGGTGGAACTGGCGGACGTCGGCGCGGAATTGGCGAGTCTCGGCCAAAACCTGGTGTTCGAACCCGAACAGGCCGAGCGGCTCCAGACGCGGATGAACGCGTGGCTGGAGCTGAAGCGGAGCTACGGCGGTGACGTGCGCGCCGTGTTGGCCGCGCGCGACGACATCCGGCGCCGCCTCGAAGTGCAGGGAGATCTGGAGGGCGCCCTGGCCCGCCTCGACCGGCAGGTGGCGGAGGCGGAGAAAACGGCCCGGAAGCGCGCCGAGACGCTGCGGCTCGCGCGGGAAAAAGCCGCGCGCGAACTGGCCCGGGTCGGGGCGAAGGCCATCGGCCCTCTCGGCTTCACGAAGTCCGAATTTCAGGTTCGCCTGTCCACCGTGGCGGAACTGGGCCCGGCCGGCGACTGCGCCTGCGAATTCCTTTTCTCACCGAATCTCGGCGAGGCACCCCTGCCGCTGGGCCGCATTGCCTCCAGCGGCGAGCTCGCCCGCGTCATGCTGGCGCTGAAGACCATTCTCGCGGATCTCGACGACATTCCGGTGCTCGTGTTCGACGAGGTGGATGCCAATGTGGGCGGAGAAATCGGCGGCGTGGTCGGGGAGAAGCTGGCGCGGGTCGGCGAAAAACACCAGGTGCTGTGCGTGACCCATCTGCCACAGGTTGCAGCCCACGCCGCGCATCACCTGGTGGTCACGAAGGAGCAGACGAACGACCGGACGGTGGTCGTGATCGAGGCGATTCACGATGATCGGAAGGCCCGGATCGGCGAGCTGGCCCGGATGCTCGGCGATCGCAGCGCCAAGAGCGCGCTGGCCCACGCGGAGGAATTGCTGAAGCG
>DASRKV010000332.1:0-4271 GCA_035648795.1 Opitutaceae bacterium | reverse complement strand
GCGCAGGAAGGCATTCCCCACCGTTTCGGTGTGCGCCGTCACGGCCTCCGGATCCGTCCAGGCCAGGCTCTGACCGTTGAGCGAGGCGAATAGCGCCTGCCAGGCCGCCACCGAAGTCGAATTGACATTGAATGGCCCGTCGACGAGCAGGTGGGCCGCCGCCGTGTCGTAGTCCCGGACCGCGCCTGGTTCCGGCGGCCGGCCGCCAGGGCAATAGTAAATCAATCTCCGGTTGGGCGCCGCCGCGGGCAGCGGGCCGGTTCCGCCCGGCAGCGTGGAGAAAAAATAGCGATCCCAGAGCGCCTCATTCAACGCGTAGTCAAAATCGGGCGTTCCGTCGGGCGCATGCGGATCGGCGTAGGAATGACCCACCGTGCAACCCAGGCCGGCGTTGACCGGCTGCAGGTTGGCGTGTTGCAGTTGCGCGAGCGAATGCAGATCGGCGCACGGCAGGTCAAACAGCGTGGCAAACCGCTGGCCGCCGTCCCTGACGCCATGGCTGGGCCCCCAGAACCCGTCGTTCTCACCGAGTACCGTGTTGTCGTCGCCGCCGCGCGGAGTCGCGGCGTCATATTGCGGATTGCGCCCCCAGGCCGCGAACGGACCGATCGCCGGGGCGCGGAGGTTGAAACTCGCCAGCCAGCGCAGTCCGAGCGCGTCATCGGGCGCGTTGCGCGTGCTGTCGGACAGGCGCAGTCCGACGCGCACTGGCGCGCCCAGAAAAGGCATCGCCCCGGCGCAATCCGGGGTGTTGCCCGCGCAGCCGGTGACCTCCTGCAAACACGCGCCATCACCGAAACCGAACTCAAATCCCGCCGGGCCGCCGGCCACCCGCACCTGCATCTCCGCCGCCGATGGATCCGCGGCCGCCGCCAGATCGACGAAGGCACAACTCGCTTCGGAATATCCCGCCGTCAGCGCCAGGTCGGCGCCCGGCGCATAGGGAATCTGGCTCCCGCCGGTCGCGGCCAGCGTGAACACGCGGGCTTCGCCGGGAAGAAAACCGGCCTGCGGAATGAACAACGACAGCTCCCCGCCCAACAACAGCGCCGGTGGGCCCGAGACCGCCGGCGCATCCGCTGCGCCCGGCGGATTCCGTAATTCGATAACTCCGTCCTGCCGCCAGACCAGCCGATAGTCCGCCGGCGTCAGCGCGACGCTGTAGGGATTGCCCAGCACGACCATCGGCCGGAACAGCAGGCGAAACCGCCCGGCGGCGCGGTCGCCGCCCCACACGATCTGCGCCAGCACGACGAGGGGATGCACGCCGTGCTGCATCGGCGAATGAGCGCGCGGCGAGATCTGCCAGCGGCCATCCACGCAAGCGGGACGCAGTTGGTAGTAGGAACGCACGAGGGCCCAGGAAGGTCCGCCAGGAAAAACCGGGCCGTCGGGAACGGTCGCGCCCATCTCCAAGCCGCGCGTGAGATCCTTTTTCAGACCGCCGGCCGGCCCATTCGCCAGCACCCCCAGCGAGCACGTGGTCAGGTCGTGGAATCGATCCCGGACCGTCGCGAGGCTGAAACTGGGATCGGCGTAGACGATCTGTTCCGGCGCGAGAATGCGACCGAGGCGTCCGCGCAACGCAGCCCCGGCGGCCGTGCCGCCCTTGACGCTGGCATAGGCCGCAAAACCGTCCGCCCCTTGTTCAAGACCGAACTGCTGCGCCGACATGAACTGCAGCAGGTTTTCTGTCGTGCCGGTCGCCGCGCCCGCGTACGCATTCGCGAGGTTGAACTTCGCCTTGATCCCCTCGTCGCCCGCCCACCACGCGTAATGGCCCACCATGCGCGCGCCGTCGAAGCCCGGGAGCCCCAGGGCGCGCAGCGGCCGCCGCTCGAGCTTGATGCGCTGCGCCGCCGCACCGACCGGCGTGTGCAACAGCCAGACCGATTCGTTGCCCGGGGCGGGATCGGCCACCGGCGGAAGATCCGGGGTGAGCGCGAGCGCCGCGGTCTCGTTGCCGCTGACCAGCCACGTGAGCGGGTCGCGCGCCGGGGATGTGGCATCCCAGACCCCGGTCCAATAAGGATTGCCGGCGGACTCGGGCAGGAGATCCGCCCGGGCGGTCGCGCGCTGGTCGACGCCGGCGAACCGCTGCAACCGTCCGATGGCCACGTGCAACGCCAGCAGCGCGTTCTGCTGCGCCTCCGCCGCCCGCCGGGCGTTCGCGGCGGTCGCCGTCTCGATCCGGGTGAGCGTGGCGAGGCTCAGCAGGAGCAACACCACCAACGCCAGCAGCGTGACGGTGATCAGCAGGGCAAAGCCGCCGCGCGCGCGGCCGGATTGCGCCGGGGCGGACGGCGGCGGCGCTCCGCCGCGGTTCGGGCAGGGGGAAATCATCGGGCACGCCACGGGGTGTGCCCTCTCCGATGCAAGGCCGCCTTCCCGCCGTCAACGAGCCATTCTCCTCCCCGCCGTTCGGAGGCCGGAAGTCCTCCCAATTGTCAGAGGTTCGCCTTGATCTTGTCGAGGATGGCCAGCGACTGGACCTCGTTCCAAAAAAGACCCACGCGAATCTGGACCCGCGAGATGGTGTCTCCCACCCGGACGACCTTGATTTTGACTTTCTTATCCTCCGCGGACCGGGCGATCAGGATGGCGTTAAGCACATCCTTCTTCTCGCTGACCTTGGCGAACTGCAGCTGCGTGATGGCCTGATTGACCGCGTTGTCCGTCTTGTCGAAAGTCGCGTCGAGCGTGGCATCGAGCCTGCCCTGCACCCAGGCCACGGTGCCGGCGCCCGCCGCCCCGGCGAACACCGCCAGATTTGACCGGCACGCGCTCGGCTCGCGCACCGCCGAGAACCTTTGGTGGCTCGGCCGCTATCTCGAACGCGCCGAAGCCTCGGCCCGCATGTTTTCGATCGTGGCGGATGTCGTCAGCGAGGAAATCCCGCGCGCGGAACGCCGGCAATGGCTGCCGTTGTGGCAGGGATTGCTTGAGGCCACCGGCCATGCCGATGAACGCATCGCCGCGCACCACACCGTCCAGAGCGTCTTTGCCGCGGACCGGCTCCGGCGCATCGCCCTCGACGGCGGTCATTCCAGCTCGATCTACTCTTCCGTCCGCGCCGCCTGCGACAATGCCCGCCGCAGGCGCGACTACATCAGCCCGGAAGCGGGGGCGGTGCTCCATCGGTTGGCGGCGAAACTCGAAACCCTGCGCCGGCGCTCTTCGCGGCGGCCCGCGCGCCGTCCCGGGGCGCGCCCGCCGCCGACGTCCGCTCCGCCCGGCACCGCGGCCGCGCTGGAACAAATCATTGCCGAGCTGGACCGGGTGCCGCCGGCCGGATCCACGGCGTCAACGTCCGCGGATGGCGCCGGTGCGTTGGGCGACACACCTGATCGATTGCTCAAACAACTGCTCCAACTTTCGCAACTCGTCAGCGACCATCTGTTCAGCCACCAGGCGCGGCTTGCCGATCAACGCGAAGGATAACCTGTGGGGGGATGACGGAGACTTGTGGCCGGGATGGGCGACCCCGGCGAAAGAACGCAGGCGAGCGGAATCGAGGTTCGCCGCCGCGAGCGCCGGCGAGCGGATCCGTCCCGGCCGCCATTCCCCATCCTCTATTTGGGGGTGGCCGGAGGGGCGGCGGCCCCGCCGGCAAATGGCGGATGGCTGCTGCGCAGCACCGCCCGCAGCACCCGGGCAAAATCTTCGACCTTGTACGGTTTCGCCACCATGCCGCGGAAACCGTAGGCGCGGTGATTGGCCAATACCGGGTCGCTGGAGTATCCGCTCGACACAATGGCCCGCACGTCCGGATCGATCCGACGCAACTGCTCGATCGCCTCGCGCCCGCCGACTCCGCCGGGCACGGTAAGATCCATCACCACCAGATCGAACGGCCGCCCGGCGGCATACGCCTCCGAGAATTTCCGGACGGCTTCGGCGCCATCCCGCACCAGCTCGGCCTCGAAGCCCAGGCGCCGCAGGAGCGGGCCGGCCATGGCCACGATGGATTCCTCATCATCCATGAAGAGCACGCGCCCTTCCATCGGAACCACGGCCCCCTCCCGGTCCTCGCCCGCCTCCTGCTCCTTGTCGCGCAAGGCCGGCAGCCAAAGATGGAACGTGGTGCCCCGGCCGAGTTCCGACTCCACTTCGATGTGTCCCTCGTGCTTGTGGATGATGGAATAGACCGTCGTCAGGCCCAGCCCGCTGCCGTGTTGCTTGGTGGTAAAGTATGGATCGAAGATTTTTGCCAGGTGGTCCGGCTTGATGCCCGTGCCCGTGTCTGCCACCGAGATACGCACATAATCGCC
>DASRKV010000331.1:0-3732 GCA_035648795.1 Opitutaceae bacterium | reverse complement strand
GCGAACCATCCGATACCGGATGGCGGATTTCGGATACCGGAAAGGACGGATCGGGAAGGCGGGATACCGTGAAATTGGAGAAAGGGGGAAGGCAAGGCCGTCCCCTGCGCCGGGCCATTTCTTTCCGCGCCCGGGCGTTTCACGGCGGCAGGTTGGTTGCCGCCGGCGCCGGAGCGCCTTCCGCCGGCGGCGGAGCGGCGGGGGCTTCTTCTTTCACCGTCTTGAGGGCGAGGACCTGCTGGTCGGAGCGCCCGTCGATCCGCAGTTTCACGGTCAGCGGAATCTCCTCCGCGCCCACGCCCAGGCGCGAAACCATCGGGTCGGCCTCAACCGATTCGCCCGGTTGCACGGTGATTTGGGCGGGTTGCACCACAAAGTCGCCCAGATCGGAGTTGAAGTCGACCACCTCGACAACGATCGGGACGTCCCGGTGGTTGGTAAGCCGCAGGCGCAATTGGACCCCCGGCTGGTTGATTGCATGGATGGGCGGCGCTTGTGGCCCGCCTTCATTGGTTCCGCCTTCCGCGCCGCCGCCATGGTTTCCGCCTCCGCCTCCACTTCGGTGACCGCCGCCGCCCCGGCCCATGCCAACTCCGCCGGCGCTGCCGCTGAGATGGGCGCCACCGCCGCCTGGCCGACCCGGACTGGCGCTGCTGTCGGATTCATCGCTGCGGGCCCATTGCGCGCCTGCCCGCGCCAGCAGCGCCTCGGCTTCCACTTGACCGTCAAAAAACATGCTCCGGGCCTCCATCCGCGGGATGGGCGGGTGACCTCCGCCATCGTCCGGTCCCATCGGCCCGCCGGGTTGATGGCGGGAATGCTCGCCGCCACAGGCAGCAAGTCCGAAAACAAATACTGCCGACGACAGGCAGTACAAAACGACCCGCAGGGGAATGGCGGACGGTTGCGCTGGATTCACCCGCATACAGACGCTGACAACGGCAGAAAGTTTCTTTGCGCCCCAGCTTGCAGGCAACGCGGCGGGCCGTGCGTCAGAGGACAGCCTGCCCCAGGCCGGCAGCAACAAGGACCACCGCCCACGGGGGTGCTTTCCACACCTGCAGGGCCGCAAAGGCTGCGATGGCCAGCGCCGCGCTCCGCCCACCCGTCACACCGGAGATCCAGACCGGATTGTAGAGCGCGGCGAGCAGCACCCCGACGACAGCGGCGTTGGCGCCGCGCAGCGCCGCTTGAGCCCAGACCTTGGTGCGCAGAGAATGCCAGAACGGGAGCGCGCCGCCGATCAGCAGCCACGCGGGCAGGAATATCGCCAGCAGGCACCAGAGCCCGCCAAGCCACGCCTGGGATCCCGGGTGCATCACGGTTCCCAAATAAGCAGCGAAGGTGAAAAGCGGTCCGGGCACCGCCTGGGCGAACCCATAACCCGCCAGGAACGCATCGTCGCTGATCCAGCCGGTTGGAACCGTTTCCGCCCGCAACAGCGGTAGCACGACGTGTCCGCCGCCGAACACGAGCGAGCCCGCGCGATAGAAGCTGTCGAAGACGGCGATATTCTTGTCACCGCTGACCGTGGCCAGCACCGGTAGAATTGCCAGGAGCAAAGCGAATCCGGCGAGGGTGGCCGCGGCCCAGAGATGGTCGCGGGAAATCGCGCCGGCGGACATCTTTTTCGGTTCCACCTCGTCACGGTATAACCACCAGCCGGCCACCGCCCCGATGGCAATCGCGCCAATCTGCGAAAAAGCGCTCGGAACGAGCAATACGCCGGCTGCCGCCGCCAGCGCAAGGGTCAGGCGCGCCCGGTCCGGGCAGAGCCTGCCTCCCATGCCCCAGACGGCTTGGGCCACGACCGCGACCGCAGCGAGTTTCAGCCCGTGCAGCCAGCCCGCGCCATGCAGATCGCCGAGGGCGGTGACGCTGTAGCCGAAAAAAATCATCAGCGCGGCGGAGGGCAGCGTGAAGCCAAGCGAGGCGAGGAGAGCCCCCGCCAGTCCAGCCCGTTGCCGGCCGAGGGCGAAGACCACCTGGCTGCTCGCCGGCCCCGGCAGAAACTGGCAGAGGGCGACGAGGTCGGCATAAGCCTCGTCGTCGAGCCAGTGGCGTTTGTTCACAAACTCTTCCCGGAGATATCCGATGTGTGCCACCGGCCCGCCAAAGGAAATCAGACCGAGCTTCAGGAAGGATCCGCCAACTTCGCGGAGGTTCTTGAGTTTGGACACGGGCAAGACGTTGCGCGCAGTCGTCATTGGCCCGGTCCCAGCGTGAGTTGAAAGGCGAAGTAGGCCTGATAACCGCTGGGTCCCTGGAGTACCGGGCCGAACGAGGCCAGGAGGTGGCGGGTTTCGCTGAGGTCCCAGGTCACGCCAATATTCATTTTCGTGTCCGACCGGCCGCCCACGGATTGGGCAGTCTCGTGAAACACCTCCACACCCACCGCCAGACCCGGCCGCAGTTGTCTTTGGATCAGCCAGCCCATGAACCACCAGTTGCGGTTGTCTGCTCCGGGATTGATCCAGTAGCCTCCGCCGCCATAGGTCACCCACGGGCCGGAACTCTTTTGCAGCCAGACCGGCAGAAAGACCTGGGTGTGGCCGCCGCCCAAACCTCGCTGACTGTCTCCAGTCGCCAGTTCCACCAGCGGAAAAACGCCAATCTGGGGCCGGAGATCCGTTTCCTCTACGAACCGGTATTTCGCGCCGAGTTCAGTGTCTCCGTAACCGTAATGCCGGCTCCCTTCCGCGGGAGCGGCAAAGGCCGCGGGAGCAATCAGGTGAATCTGAAGATTGGGGACGAGCCCGTAATTTACCTCCAGGTGCGGCAGGGTGCCGGCGGTGCCATCTGGGCCGTGCGCGTACTGCGAAGCGAAGTAGACTTCCCAATGGCGGTATTCCACCGGTTCGGGGTCATCGGTGGCAAAAGGCGGGCCGCCCCAGGCCGGCAGGGTGGTCGCGAGAAATCCCAGTGCGAACAGCGGCGATTGGTTCATTTCGGCTGAAGAATCGAATTCGTCCACCATTCGGGTTAAGTCGTATCTATGTAAATTGTAGGAGCCTGCTTGCAGGCGATTCCGAAATGAGAATCGCCTGCAAGCAGGCTCTTACACCGATCACCTAAAGACACCATAGTCTACGAGGGAAGGCGGGGTTTATCGAATAGTTGCGGCTACGCCTCCACGCGGAGCACGAGCACGCCGCCTTTTTGCGAGCCGATCGCCAGCAGCGTGTCGTCGGGACTCCAGACCAGATTTGAAGCCGGGGCGGTCAGCTTGACGGTCGCGACGCGGGTCTCGCCGCCGGTGAGACTCCACAGTCCGACTTCACCGTCGTTGGCGGCCGTGGCCAGAAGTCCGCGCGCGTGCTGAAAGGCGACGGCACAGACGCGATCGGCGTGGGGCAGGGCGACCGGCTCGCGGCCTTCGGGACCGCCTTCCGAACAATCCCACACACAGGCGTCGCGGGCGCCTCCGGTGGCGAGCCAGCGGCTGTCGGGACTGAACGAAAGCTCGCGGACCTTGGTCTCGTAGCCGCTCATGTGGAATTCCTGGTCTTCTTCGGGAATCCAGAGGTGAACCGCGTTGTCTTGGGCGCCCGCCACCAGCCAGCGGCCATCGGGCGACCACACCAGGGCCTGGATCGCGCTGCCAAACGGATACTCGCGCTGAACCCGGAATTCATCCGCGTCCCAGATCACGACGCGGCCAAACGAGGCGACGGCGACCGCCCCGCCGCGGGGATGCCAGGCAAGCGCCGAGAGCGTCTTGGGCGCATCCTG
>DASRKV010000330.1:0-6527 GCA_035648795.1 Opitutaceae bacterium | reverse complement strand
ATCTCCGGTTGATTCACAATCCGGACGATGACCCATTGACCGAGCGGCGAACTGTCCGACGCATACGGGAAATACGCCGCGCCCGTCGCACGCTGATCGGCCAGGTCGGACTGCTTGATGGTGCCGACGACGCCCACAATGGTGAAAACCTTGACCCCCGGTGCGTTGAGCGGCCCGTTGAACACCCGGTGTCCGAGCGCGCTGCCCCCATGCCAGTAGCGCCGGGCGAAATCCTCGTCGACCACGCATTTCCGGTCCTTCGGTTCAGAGTCGGCCGCGCTGAGGAGCCGGCCCTCCTGCAAGGGAATTCCGATAGTCGCGAAATAGTCGCCCGCCACCAAATAGGTGTAGTGGGCCTGGATCGAGTCACCTGGCGCCGGAGTATAGCCTTCCACGATGAGGGCGCTGTTGTTCATGTCGCGGCTGAACGGCAGCGTGGTGCAAAGCGCCGCGGATTTCACGCCGGGCAGCGCCTGCAGTTCTCCGAGCAAGCGGTTGGCGAAACTCAGGCGCTTGGCGTCATCGCGATAATCGGTCCATGGCAGCGACAACCGGCCGCACAGGACGTTTTCCGGTTGGAAGCTCGGCCGCATCGCCAGCACGCGCTCGAAGCTCAGCGCCAGGAGGCCGGCGCCGGCGAGCAGCACGAACGCCAGCGCGATCTGGGCGACGATCAGGGTGTGCCGCAACCGGTGGGCGGCCCGATTCGTCGTGCCCCCGCGCGACTCCGTGTTCAGGACGGGAGCGAGATTGCTGTGCACATTGAACCAGACGACCGGCAGCGCGAGCAGAAGCCCCACGCCGATCGCGCCGGCCAGCGCCGCAATGGCCACCGGAAGATCGAAGGTGATCGACGCGCCGAGCGGCAGCCGGTCGGCGCCCAATCGGGCCAGCGTCCGCAAACCCGCCGCGCCGGCCGCGAGACCCAGCAGGCTCCCGGCAAGGGCGAGCAGCAGGGTTTCCGTGACGATCCGGGCCCCGACCTGGCCACGGCTGGCCCCGAGCGCCTGTCGGATGGCAAGTTCCCGCGAACGGGTGCTGGCGCGGATGAGCAACAGGTTCGCCAGGTTGACCGCGCCGATGAGCAGCAAAAACAGCACTCCGGCCTGCAACAGCAGCAGCGTGGTCCGGCTCTGCGCGACGTGATCGGCATGGAGATCCGCCACCACCGTGTGGAACCCCGCATCGCTGACCAGCCGGGCATAAGGGTCATCCTTGAGCAGCCGGCCGTTGAGAGCGTCGATCTGCGCCTGCGCGGCCGCGATTGTCGCCCCCGGCTTCAGTCGCGCGATCATCTCCATGTCGTTCGAATGCCGGTTCTGCGGCGAGCGGTCCTCCTTCGAGGACGGCAGCGGCTGCCACATCCGGGCGTCGGACGAAAGGTAACGGAACCCCGCCGGCAACACGCCGATGATCGTCGTCGGCACGTCGTTGACGCGGATCGAGCGGCCAATCACCGCCGGGTCTGCGTTGAAGCGCTCCCGCCATTGGCCGTCGGTGAGCACCATCACGTCGCTTTTGCCGTACTCGTTTTCCTCGTCTCGGAAAAATCGGCCCAGCGCCGGTTGCACGCCCAGCGCCCGGAAGAAAGACGGCGTGGCCTGTCCCATCGCAATGCGCTCGGGCGAGCCCGCGTCGCCGACATTCGCGCTGCCGCGACGGACCGCCGCGATTTCCGCGAACGCCTCGATGGCGCCTGTTCGCTCGAAATAATTGGGGACCGACGCTCCGGCATGGTCCACGCCGGCTTTTGGGTAGCTGTTATAAACGATCGCCAACTGCTCGGGATACGGGAACGGCAGCGGCCGGAACAGCACCGAACGCACGACGGTGAAGATCACGACGTTGGCCCCGAGGCACAATGCCAGGGTCGCCAGCACGGTGGTCGTGAAGCCTTTTCCCCGTCCCAGGGCGCGCCCGGCTTGACACAGGTCGCGAAAGACAAGAGGGAAGCTCGCCATATTGAGGAAAGAACCTGCCCCGACCCCGCAAAGTTTCAGCAATCTGCGCAGATCCTCCGTCCCGTCGCCGCGAGGCCAGCGAGTGGGGCTCTCTTTTCGTAGCCGTGAGCGCCAGCGAGCGGATTTTTCGTCCCGCCATTTCCGACCGATGCGGTGAAAACGGTGCCCTCGTACTCCAATTTCCGCTTCCGGGTCATCCATCACTCCATCGGCCGGCGATCCTCCCCTGCCGCCTGCAAAGCGCAAAGTTCGACCCCTTCAGCCGTGCTCTTCGGCTTGGCGGGGCTTCGCGGCGTCCACACGACATGGGCGCTTGTCTCAACGTGCACGCGGCCCTAGTCTGCGCTCTCCCCGGTTTCTCGACCGAAGGCAGCAGGTGCCGCCATGAATACTTCATTACGCCTCGCTCACTGGATCCTCCTCCCTGCGGTCGCGCTCCTCTGCGCGTTCCGCCTGCCCGCCGCCCCTGCGGAGACGGCGGCGCCACCATCGGACGCCGCCCGGGTCCGTGAGCCGGCTGTCGCCGGGCTGTTTTACCCCAAGGATCCGGCCGAACTCTCCCGCGTCATCGCCGCCTGCCTGGCCGGAGCCAAGACCGCGCCGGCGGACGGCGAACTCAAGGCATTGATCTGCCCCCACGCCGGCTATCCCTTCTCCGGACCCGTGGCGGCCTCCGCCTACCGGCTGCTGGCCGGGCGCGAATATGACACGGTCGTGATTCTGGGCCCGTCGCACTACGCCGACCTGCACGCCGCGTCGGTGACAAACGCCGACTTGTTTCGCACTCCACTCGGCGACGTGCCGATTTCCGCGAAGGGTCCGCTGCTGGCCCAGTCCAGTCCGTTTGCCCTCGAACCGCGCTGCGACGTGCAGCGACCGGATTGGTGGCCGGAATCGTCCCGGAAGGCGCCCGCCGTCGATACAGCCGACACCTGGGAGCATTCGGTCGAGGTCGAGATCCCGTTCCTCCAGGCGACCCTGAAGAAATTCCAACTGGTCCCCGTGGTGATGGGCGAGGTGGATCCCGCGAAAGCGGCCGCCGCGCTGGGCCGGATCCTCGACGACCGCACGCTGATCGTCGCCAGCTCCGACCTCAGCCACTACTACTCGTACGCGACGGCCCAGGAGCTTGACGAGCGCTGCGTCAAGGCAATCTGCGATCTCGATGTCGACACGATGGAGACACAGGAGGCGTGCGGGCGGATCCCGATCCTCACCTTGATGCATCTGGCCCGCGAGCGCGGCTGGAAGGCCAGCCTGCTCGACCGACGCAACAGCGGCGACACCTCCGGAGACAAATCGCGGGTGGTCGGTTACGCGGCGATCGCGTTCTACGCGCCGGCCCCGGAGGCGTTCACCGCCGCCGACCGTCGGTACCTGCTCGAACTTGCGCGAAAGACCGTGCGCGAGGTCGCCGCGGGCGGCAAACTGCCCGACGTCTCCGCCAACGGCCTCGCCCCGAAGTTCACGACACCCAAAGGCTGCTTTGTCACTCTGACCAAACACGGCGATCTGCGCGGCTGTATCGGCTACATCCTCCCGCAAGACCCGCTGTATCAGGCGGTGATGGAGAATGCCCGCAATGCCGCGATCAGCGATCCCCGGTTTCCACCGGTCTCGCCGCGCGAAGTCGACCAACTCGAGATCGAAATCAGCGTCCTGACCACACCGCAGCCGCTCGCCTTCGACTCTTCCACCGATCTGCTGCAGAAACTCCAGCCGCACAAAGACGGCGTCGTCCTGCGGATTGGCGGGCGCAGCGCCACCTACCTGCCGCAAGTCTGGGACGAGCTGCCCGACAAGGTCGAATTCATGAACACGCTCGCCGAAAAGGCCGGCTGCGAGCGCACGGATTGGCGCCAGCCAGGGGCTTCCGTTTTCATCTATCACGTTGAGTCTTTCAAAGAATCGGACGAGCTCCCGACCGCCAAGCCCCGTTAGCGACGGGGAAGGCGCACAGCGCGGACCTGTGGGGCGGGGTCACCGTGGCCTCCGAAGCCTTGGCGAAGGAAGCCGAACCCCGCCGGTTCGGCCTGATCGGGACGCGGCGGCATCCGGCGATGCCGCCCTACATCTCATTGCGTGGTTTCCGCCCAGGCCGGTGCCACGCCGCACGAGCGCAACGGTATCGGAGAACCGTCGCAAACAGGCACGATCCGTAGAGACAACAACCCATGACCGACTCGGTTTTCCCGGCTGATCGTACCCGCCGCCTTGTGCTGGCCGCCGTGGCCGGTTTGGGCGTGTCCGCCGTCATGACGCAGCTTGCGCTCATGCGCGAACTCCTCGGCGCTTTCTCCGGAAACGAACTCGTCGTGGGCATCAGCATGGGGAGCTGGCTGATGTTGACCGGCCTCGGGACCTGGCTGGGGCGGTTTCTTCCCCGTGACCGCGAGCGCGCAGCAAGCGGACCGGTCCTCGGTAGCCGCGAGCGCCAAGCGAGTGGTTCCGTTCTCCCTGCTGGTAGCCGCGAGCGCGTAGCGAGCGGATCCACCGCAGCCGTCGTCACGATCGGCCTCATGCTCATCGCGATCATCCCGCTCGTCCAGGTGGCGGCCGTGCGCGTTCTGCGCGATGTCGTTTTCATCCGCGGCGCCGCCGTCGGCGTTTCCGGAACCGTGTTGGGCTGCGTGGTCCTGCTTCTTCCCTTCTGCGTGGTCTCCGGCGCCCTCCTCGCCCAGACGTGCGCCCTCCTGGCCCGGGAGCATGACCGCGCAGCCATCGGTTGGGTTTACCTCGCTGACAGCCTGGGCAGCATCGGCGGCGGCGTGCTCTTCAGTTTCGCGCTCGTGCCGTATTTCGATCACTTCGCGCTGCTTTGTTTCCCGGCCGCTTTGAATCTCCTGCTCGCCGGCGCGCTGGCCTGGCATTTTCGCCAACGCCTCCTGCTGGGATCGACGATCATCATCGCCGCCGGACTGGCCGCGCACCTCACCTTGATCAACGCCGATGCTGTCACCACCGCCGCCCAGCAATGGGGGCGGCACGTGGTGTTCCGCGCCAGTTCGCCGTACGGCCGCCTCGTCGTTACCGCGGACGCCGGCCAACTCACCTTCTCCGAAAACGGCCTGCCCGTAATTTCGACCCAAAACGTCGACCAACTGGAGGAGACGGTCCACTACGCGATGAGCCAGCGCCCCGACGCGCGCAAGGTCCTGCTCATCTCGGGCGGGATCGCCGGCACCGCGCGCGAAATCCTACGTTATGGCGTCGCCCAGGTCACCTATGTGGAACTCGACCCGCTGATCCTTGTCGCCGGGCGCCGCTTCCTGCCGGACAGCCTGGCCGATCCGCGCATCCGTGCCATCAGCGCCGACGCCCGCCGCTTTCTCCAGCAGACTGGCGACCGTTTCGACGTGGTGATCGTCGACACACCCGATCCGACCACGTCTCAACTCAACCGTTTCTACACGGCGGAGTTCTATTCCGAGGTCCAGCGCATCCTGACGCCGGGCGGAGTTTTCGCCTTCCCGCTGGGCCGTTACGAGAACTACATCAGCCGCGAACTTGCGCAGTTGCTCGCTTCCGCCCATCTCACCGCACGGCAGTCGTTCGCTCATGTGCTCATGATTCCGGGCGGGCGCGTTTTCTTCCTGGCCTCGGATGGTCCCCTCACGCTCGACATCGCCGGGCGTCTCGAACAGCGCGGGCTGGCCACGAAGCTCGTCAACCGTCACTATCTCGATGCCATGCTGGCCCCTGACCGGCTGGCCGATCTGGACCGGGCCGTGACACAACCGGCGAAGCGCAACACCGATTTCGCGCCCGCACTCTATTACTATTATCTGCAGCACTGGCTCAGCCAGTTCAGCGCCGGCGCCGGCCTGCTCGCCGGAATTCTGGCGGTCTTCTTCGTTGCCTGTCTGCTGTGGCTGCGCGCGATTCCCCGGGTGGTGTTCGCCGCGGGTTTTTCGGCGTCGGCCCTTGAAGTGGTCTTGTTGCTCGGATTCCAGGCGCTCTACGGTTCGCTGTACCGGCAGGTCGGGCTGGTGGTGACTGCGTTCATGGCCGGCCTCGCCGCCGGCGCGTGGCGAACGCAGCGGACGCTGTTCCGGGCGATAAGGACTCCGGCCCGCGTCAGGGAGAGTCCGACGCGACGCCCACCAATGTCCCCCCGCTCCATCCTTTGCCTCCTCACGGTCGCCATCGCCGCCCTGGCCGCGCTGCTGCCGCCGATCCTATCGCACCTCGGCCGGATCGATTCCGCCGCGGGAACTCCGCTCGCAGGACAAAGCGTTGTCCTGCTGGTCACCTTCGGCCTGGCCGCGCTGGTTGGCGCCCAGTTTCCGCTGGCCGGCGCGGTCGTGCCGGGCGACACGGCCGTCACCGCCTCCCGACTCTATACCGCTGACTTCGCCGGCGCCGCGCTCGGCGCGCTGCTGGTGAGCACGCTCCTCGTGCCCCTGCTCGGCGCAACCACGGTTTGCCTGTTTACGGCGGCATTGAACCTTGGCGCCGCGACGATAGCCTGGAAGACGACTCCCTCCGCATGAACCGACTTTCGTTCATTTGCCTCAAGCTTGTCCGCTGGACCGGCTGGCTGCTCCTGCCCGTGGTGCTGGCGTT
>DASRKV010000329.1:0-9219 GCA_035648795.1 Opitutaceae bacterium | reverse complement strand
GTCGCCGATGATTTGTGCCGTGAACCGCGTTCTGCCTACCATCGTTCACCTCGATGCCGACGCCTTCTTCGTTTCGGTCGAGCAGGCGTTGGATCCGTCGCTGCGCGGCAAGAAGGTGGCCGTGGGTGGCAGCCAGCGGGGCATCATCTCCTCGGCCAGCTACGAGGCGCGCGCCTGCGGTGTCTACACCCCGATGCCGACGGCGCGGGCGCTCAAGGTCTGTCCCGATCTCATCCTGGTCAGCCACGCGGCCGGCCGTTACGGCGAGTATTCCCGAAAGCTGTTTGATCTGTGCGAAGAATTGACGCCGATTGTGGAGCGGCGTTCGATCGACGAAGGGTATCTCGATGTCGGTCCCTGCGGATTTAGCACGGGTGACCAGGTTGAGACCGCGGTGCACGCCCTCCAGGAACGGATCTGGCAGGATCTGCAGATCACCGTGTCGTTCGGGCTCGCGACGAACAAGCTCGTCGCGGGCATTGCGAGCAAGCTCCGGAAGCCGCGGGGATTCGTGGTGGTGCTGGCGGGCGACGAAGCGGCCTTTCTCGCGCCGCTGGAGATCGGCCGTCTGCCGGGAGTCGGCCGGAAGACGGAGGCGGCCCTCAAGGCGAAAGGGATCGAGCGGTTCCGCGATCTTTTCAGCCGGACGGAAGGCGAACTTCGCGCCCTGTTCGGCGACGGGTGGCGAGGCATGATGGCCGCGGCGCGCGGCGAAGACGACTCCTCGGTCGAGACGGTCGAGGAGGATGCCAAATCGTATTCGCAACAGGAGACCTTTCGCGAAGACATCGGCGATCCGGCGGAAATCGAAGGCGTCGCCAAACGGATGATCGATGAGTTGATGCCCAAGATCCGGGCCGACGGGAAGCGCGTGCGGACCTTGACCATCAAGGTGCGGTATCCGGGGATGGAAAATGAGACCGCGGGCCGAAGCCTCAGTGCGGCCAGCGATCTGGAGGCGCCGTTCTATCCGCTGGTGCGCCCGCTGCTGCGCCAGGCCTGGACCCGCCGGCTGCCGTTGCGGCTGGTCAGCGTGCGGTTCTCGGGCGTGGAGGACGGCCCGGCGCAACTGGAGATGTTCGCCGAGGCGGACGAGAAACGGCGCCGGCTCGCGAGCGTGCTCGACCGCCTGAACGATCGCGGCCGCGCGGCCGTGGTGCGGCACGGGCACCAACTGGGCCGACCGTCCGACTGAGGCGGGTTTCTCCCGTCGAGGCGGGTTTCTCCCGGAGAAATCGGGACACGAAAAAGTGGCGCCCGTCGTCCCGGCGGGCCGGAGGTTTCGCCATCGACAAACCCGCTGGGGCCGGCGGGTTCCACCTGCCCCCACTGAATTGTTCCGGCCAGGAGCGTCCGCGGCCGCTGCTCCCGCGGCTTGCGAAAATCACCGGGGTCATTACACACGTCGCGTATGCCGATTTACGAGTATTACTGCCCCGACAACCACCGGATTTATTCGTTCTACGCGAAAACACTCGCGCAAGGGCAGACGATTCCGAGATGCCCGGACGCCCCCGCATTTCGCATGAAGAAGATTCTGTCGCCGTTTGCCGTCACGGGCCGGACGCGGAAGGCGGAAAACGAGGGCAAAGGCGCGGAGGCGCCGGCGGCGGGCGAAAATCCGGCGGAGGACGCCCGCATGGAGGCGGCGATGTCGGCCATGGAAGGCGAATTCTCCAACGTCGACGAAAACGATCCGCGCGCGATGGGCCGGATGATGCGGCGAATGTCCCAACTGACCGGGGAGAAACTCGACGGCGAAATGGAGGAAGTCGTGCGCAAACTCGAGGAAGGCGCCGACCCCGACCACCTCGAGGCCGAGATGGGCGGCGCTTTGGGCGATGAGGGCGGCGGAGAGTCCGATGATCCGTACGGAATGGGCCCCGGCGGCGAGGCGAAACCGCCGGTCGATCCCAAGGAACCACGGCACCGTTTCCGTCTCCGCCGCGGCCCGCCGACGCGCGACCCGAAATTGTACGACTACCCCTAGACCGTAACCATGCAGTTGGACCACGTTCTTCCTGGAGAAGTGTGGCGCCAAACGGTGGAGCCCGCCGTCCCTGGCGGGCTTTGAATTTCGCCGTCGAAGAACCCGCCGGGACGGCGGGTTCCACCTTGGTCAACTGATTGGTTCCGGCTAAGATCATGCGCACACGCTGCGTGCATTTTCAGAGATAGTGCACAAAGAGGAACCGAGCGCGGCGAGTCCGCGACGGGCAACTTCTCACGCGAAGCCGCGAAGGCGCGAAGGTGGAGGATGCAAGAATTCGTGCCACTACTGAGGCTTACATAATGTAGTGACGGATCGAGGTGGAGCGGCTTGTCCCCAAGACGCATTGGGCGCGTTAGGGACAACGCGCTCCACCAACGTCACTTCATTCCTTAAGATTCAGTAGGTGTGCATTCGTGGTCAAAAAGATCCAGAATTCTTACAGAAGGGCGCAGAGAGCGCGGAGGATTCGAACTCTGCTTGCTCTGCGGTCTCCTGTAAAAATCCCAGCCCGTTTTCACCACAAAGACGCGAATGCGCGAATCTCGTGGCTGGGATCACCCGGCTCGGGGCAGCAAAAAGGCCGGCCCTTCGCAGAGCCGGCCCGGAAATCGAGGACGGTGGCAGCAGTGCTACTTGACCAGGTTCTTGCTGACCAGAGCGGTCATCTCGAACATCGAGACAGCCTTCTTGCCCTTGAAGATCACCCCGAGCTTCTCATCGGCGTTGATCTGGGTCTTCACCTTCTTGTCCTGAAGGCCGTTTTTCTTGATGTACGCCCAAATCTTCTTGGTAAGTTCGGTGCGCGGAAGGGGCTTGGCCCCGACGATTGCGGCCAGCGCCTCGTTAGGCTGGACCGGCTTCATGAAAGCAGCGTTGGGTTTGCGAGCGGGCTTTTTGGCCATGGGTGTTTTGGATGTTCGACTGTTTGTTGTCCCCGAACGGGGACTAGGGTGCCATTCAGCCGTATATTTCAGAGGTAATCAAGAGCTATACGCACTGCTGCAGCCGGTTTGTCGCAGACCTGACCCGGCTCAAAGGCGGTCATTCAGCTTATCGGCGACGCCTTTTCCTCAGTCGCGGAGTAGGGAGGAGCGTCCGCAAGCTCAAATGGCGCCTGATCCATTTTAGCTCCGCCGTCTCGGAACGGATGAGCGAAGTCGAACGGGCGAGACTGCGCTTTTAGCCGGGACGATGCAGTCGGCCAAGGTGGAACCCGCCGTCCCGGCGGGTTTTTCGACGGCGAAGTTCAAAGCCCGTCAGGGACGGCGGGCTCCACCGTTTGGCGCCACGGCTTCTCGATGAAGATCGTGGTTCGACTGCAAGGCCGCACCGGACAACCCGGAGCTCTGTCTGCGACAAGCGCCCCAACTGCGTGAGTCCGGCTCAGGCAAAGGGAATCGACAGGGGCCGTTCGGCAAGACGGCGCGACATCGTCGACGTCCCTCGCAGTTCGAACCGTTCACGTAGCGGCCATCGCAGCCTTGCGGATTCGGTGGATCGGCGTTAGCGACAGTCAATGCCTCAATGGCAAAACCTATCTCATTCGCCTCACCCATGAAACAAGCTTGCCGCCGCTCTCTGCTAGCTCTGACATTGTGCATCGTGCCGCATATGCTCCGCGCGCAAACACCCGAAGTGCCGGCTTGGGCGCAGCCGGGCTCGGCCACCCACCACCAGGTGCCCCCACCGGCGGGCTTTCACCGTCCCAGCGTGAATTTCGCTACGCCGATCGGCATCTTTGCGGGCCAGTCTGACATTGGCGGCCCGTTGTTGCCGGGCAGCGCCAGTTACGACGCCGGCACGAAGCAATACACCCTCAACTCCGCCAGCTACAACATCTGGTATTTTCGCGACGAGCTCCGTTATCTCTGGAAGAAGATGTCCGGCGACATCTCCCTCGCGGCCGACGTCACCTTCCCGAACCCGGACGGCTATGGCGACCGCAAGGCCGTCCTCGTCATCCGCCAGGACTTGGATGACAATTCCAAGGAAGTCATGACCGCCCTGCATGGTGTCGGGTTGATCCACCTGGCGCTGCGTCCGGAAAAGGGCGTCGACATCAAGGAGGCGTGTCGCGTCGACACCCCCGGCCGTCCCGGCGGCAGCGTGCCCGCGCGCATCGGCATCGAAAAGCACGGCGACTCCTTCACCCTCTATTTCGGCCTGAATGGCGAACCCCTCCACCGGATCGGTCCGTCCGTCACGCTGCACATCGACGGGCCCTTTTATGTCGGCATCGGCTTCTGCTCGCACGTGCCGGACAAGTCCGATACGACGGTGCTCGCCAATGTGGTGCTCGAGAACTCCGCCGGCAAGGTCCACTAGGGCGTGACTTTGCAAATTGTAGGAGCGAGCTTGCTCGCGATTCCGAGGTGAAGATCGCCTGCAAGCAGGCTCCTACATCGATCACCTGACGGCGTTCTAGTCTACGAGCGAGGCGGGGTCCGGCGACCCCGCCCTACAAGGCCGCACCGGACAATCCGCGGAACTGCGAGTGAGAATCGCCTGTCCCTCGACAGGCTCGGGACCTTGAGCGAAGTCGAACAGGCAGCGCGCCCAAGGCGTCTTGAGGGCAAGCCGCACCACCTCTGCCTGTCACTATATTAGGGAAACCTCACTGGCGCGGCCCGCGGGCGGCCGGGAAGACCGCGAGAATTCCTGCCAGAATTGTCCCCAGGCAATAGTGCGGGAGATCCGATCAACCCGGGCGAGGCCCTTCACCGATGCGGTCATCCAGCTTCCAGCAGCCTGGCTGACGCCTCAAAGTAAGAGTTCGCCAGACGAGTCACAGTCGTTAGTTTGCCAGTCGCTTGAGGCCGGCGGCGGTTTCGTCGCAAGGCCCGCGCCTGCTCGATCCTCCGGGCATCGCGCAATTAAAATACCAGTTTCACCCCAATATGAAATCAACCAGCGCGCCGGCCCCGGCAGCTCCGGCGAAGCCTTCAGTTCGCCCGCCGGGTTTCCTGGAGATCATGGAGGGTTTCGGGATCCGTCGCTCGGTGACCATCGGCGTCCTCCTTTTCGTCGGTCTGATCCTGTGCGGGGCGGTGGCTGTCGTTGTTCTGTCGGCTCCGCCCAGCACGATTACGATCACCAGCGGTCCCGAAGGCAGCATCTTCCAGCGGAATGCCGTCAAATATGCCCGCCTTCTGGCCCAGCGCGGAGTGAAGCTGGAAATCCTCCCGTCGCATGGTTCCGAGGAGAATCTCCAGCGGCTCAGTGATCCGGCGATGCAGGTGGACGTGGGTTTCGTCCAGGGCGGAGTGACCAATAAGCTGAGCGACAAGCTCGTCTCGCTCGGAAGTCTTTCCCATCAACCGCTGTTGGTTTTTTATCGCGGCGCATCCGTCGAACTGCTTTCCCAGTTCAGCGGCCGGCGGCTGGCCGTCGGTCCGATTGGCAGCGGCACGCGCGGCCTGGCTTTGGCCCTCCTTGGGGCCAATGGGATCAAGGAGGGAGGTCCGACGCCGCTGCTGGATTTCGAACCGGCGAAGGCGTCCAAAGCCCTGCTGGACGGGACCGTTGACGCGGCCTTCCTGATGGGTGAAGCGACTTCACCGGCGGTCATGCGCGAACTCCTGCGGGCGCCGGATATTCACCTGTTGGATTTCACGCAGGCGCCCGCGTATGCGCGGCGTTTCGGATATCTGAGTGTGCTGGATCTTCCGCAAGGGAGCATCGATCTCGGCAGCAACATTCCCTCGCATGACATCACTCTGATCGGCCCCACGGTCGAGTTGCTGGCGCGGGAGAACCTGCATCCGGCGTTGTCCGATCTTCTGCTGGAGGCAGCCCGCGAAGTGCACGGGAACGGCAGTCTGTTCCAACGCAAAGGCGAATTTCCGGCCCCGCTCGAACATGACTTCCGCATCAGCGCGGACGCCGCCCGTTATTACAAGTCAGGCAAGAGTCTCTTCTATCGTTACCTCCCTTTCTGGCTCGCGAGCCTTACCAGCCGGATTGTGGTGATCATCATCCCGCTGATCGTGGTGTTGATTCCGATTTTGCGTAGCATTCCCTTCCTCTATCGCTGGCGGATTCGGTCGCGGATCTTCCGCTGGTATCGGGCGTTGGTGGCGCTGGAAAGGGAGCTCTTCACCGAGGTGGAGCCCGAGAAGCAGAAACTATTGATCGAGCGCCTTGATGAAATCGAAAAGGCCGTCAACCGGATGAAAGTGCCCACCTTCTACGCCGATCTATTCTATGGGCTGCGTTGCCACATCGATTTCGTTCGCCAACTGTGTGGCCGCCGCGTTGTCCCGCTGACTCCAGGCATCCACGATGAGCGACCGGCGGTCTGAGCGTGCGCGGCCGGTTGGTGCTACCGTCGCTCGACTTGCCGGACTTCGTCGGGCCATTCGGGCCATGCTTTGCCTTTTATCTTTCTGAGGTGCTCGGGTCTCCGGTGGGCGGGGCGGCGAGGCGCTCATGAACCACGATCTGACGCGCGCGGCCCGCAGCCACCTTCGCGTAGGTGACCGCGCCATAGATGTCTGATCCGCCCATCCAGCCTTCTTCGATTCCGGCAAGCAGTGCACCGCGGTCGCCAAACCGCGCCAGGGGTCGCCCATCCACGGTCACCGCGGCCGCCACCTTGCCGTGGATCCGGCAGGTATAAGAGCGCAGGGGCGGCGTGAACGAGCCGGTCCGCGCGGAAATCGTGAGCCGCACGGCATCGCCGCAGTCCTGCGCCGTCATGACCTGCTGGAAATAGGAGCCCTGCTCGTAGTCGTAGGTGACGCCGTCATCATCGTAGTAGTTGAAACTTGTCGGCCTCGTGTCGGGAAAGATGTCGACATCCACGTTCGTCAGCGGCCTCTCTCCGACATAATTCATCACTTCCATCGACGGAATGATCGCCCCTTGCCTGATGAAGAGCGGGATGTCCATCCAGGTGGACGGATCGACCGCGTAGTCGATCGTCTGCCCGCCAACGTAGCGGGTCCCCCTGAAATAATCGGTCCATGATCCAGCGGGCAGGTAGATCGGCTTGCGCGACTGTCCCCGGTCGACCACGGGGGCGGCCAACAGGTAATCGCCAAACATCCATGCGTCCACCCGGTTGAAACACTGCGGGTCGTCGGGGTGATCCCAGACCAGCGGCCGGACGAGTCCGACGCCGGTCTGGTTTAGCAGCCGGTCGTAGGAGTACAGGTAGGGAATCAGCGCATACCGGAGCTTGATCGCCTTCGTCGCCGCCGCCTCGGCTCGGGACCCGAAGAGCCACGGCTGATGATAAGTCGTTCCGTGCGTCCGAAAGATCGGAACGAACGCCGCGAACTCCATCCACCGCGCATAACACTCATTGTACTCCTCGCCCGTCACGCGGTTGTGGTTGTTGAACCCGCCGGTATCCATCCCCCACCGCTCCTGGCCGACGTTCACGGAGCACATCAGCCGCTCGCGCTGCTGCTGCATCACGCCAAAACCCGAGTCGATGTCGCCCGACCAGGTCGCGTAGGCATACCGTTGCGCGCCGGAATAAAAGTTGCGGTTGACCGACCAGACGCGCTGCCGGCCCCGGGTGTACGCCCGCTGCCCTTCGTACAGCGCCTGCTGCATCTCCATGCCTTCCCACGTGTCGCCCCAAGCGTCCGCCTCGTCATTCCACCACCCCGCGATTCCCGTATCGAAGGCGCCCCGGGCGTGATCCCAAAACCACCGGCGGCACTCCGCCTTCGAAAAGTCGAGGTCGTTGACCAGCTTCTTGGAAAAATAGTCCTCGTACGGTTTTCTGCCGGGTACCCAGAAGCCATGCTCGCTGGCATAATGTCCCTGTGTGGTGTCCACGTGGATTCTCGGCTTCATGATCCCCGCCAGCTTCACTCCCTGGGCGGCCATCTTTTTCCCAAACGCGCCGGATGGACCGTTCGGGAAATTCTGGAGATTCCAGCGCCATTCCCCGTAGTTGTCTTCTCCCCAGGCCTTCCACTGGAAATCGAACGTGTAGAGATCCAAGGGAATTCCCCTCGACCGGTAGCCGCGCACATTGTTTTCGCACAAGGTCTCGTTCATGTCGGCGAACTCGCTGTTCGAAAACCCCAGTGCCCACTTGGGAAACATCGGGGGACTGCCGGTCAGCCCGGCCACCGTGCTCTGGATTTCGGCGGGATTTCCGACGATCACATAATACTCGACGTCCGCTCTCGACAGCCCGGAGAACAGCACGCTCGCGGGGCTCTTGATCCGGCAATCGCCACCATCGGTGTCGACGAATATGCCGTACCCCCGGTTGCTCCACAGCAGCGGGCCGCCCGTGTTGCCTTCGCCGCCCGCCTTGATGCGATAAGCGTCCCCGGCCGGGAACATTTCCATCTGCCCTTTCGAGTCGTCGAGGTATTCCCAGCCTTTGAGGCCGTAGAAATGCGACCCCGGCGCCGTGTCAAAGGCAACCCCGCCCTTGGACCCCTCCGGTCGATCCTGTTCCGCCACCAACAACCGCCCGCGACCCTCGTATACGGCAACTCTGCCCGACGCCCTGCTGATTTTCACGATCATGCTGCCGGTGGAAATCGTCATCGGATCCGATCCGGTATCGATTGATGCACCGACCGCTCGCCACTGTGTAGTCCCAATGCTGGGGGTGCGGGGGCTCGATTTTCCCCCGGGGAGGCGATCCACCCGCAGCATGTTTGCCTGGCAGACCTGGACGATCAGCCGGTCGTCACCGACGGAGAGCGTGAGCGTGTCTCCGCTTCGGCTGACGTTGGTCACGGCCCCCGAATCCCTGCTGGCGGCGGAAACGTCCTGGCCAAAGAGCGGGACCGGGCCGAGAGCGGCAACGAGGCCGAAAATGCAGATCAGTCCGGGTTGTTTTGGAAAGCGCATGGTGGTACGCACGACGCGGCGTATGGTGGCGATGAAATTGACCTGGGGTGGTCAGGCAGGCGGTGAGGCCGCCACCTGACCACCGATATGACGACGAACGCGCGCGCAACGAAACCCTTCCCGCAACCGCCCCGCAAGGTACAAAACCGCGCCGGTCCGGCTCGCCGGTGGCGGAGCGTGGGCGGGAGCTTGTGGAGGCCTGCACCAGGCGCCGGCGAGGACCGGCCTCGCGGCGGTGGCCGGGCATCGTATGCGCTGGACTCGCGAGGCCCGCACTTCTAGCCCAGCATCCCTGCCATGAGATCATTCCGCCTCGTGTTGCTCGCGCTGCTCGTCAGCCCGATCCCGCTGCCGGCCTCCGCCCCGCCGGCCCATCCTTTCCAGGACCCCAAGCTTCC
>DASRKV010000328.1:0-3494 GCA_035648795.1 Opitutaceae bacterium | reverse complement strand
CTGACCGGGAGATATGGTTCCACCGTGCTGTTGAGCGGCCTCGGCATGGTCGGTGTCGGATTGCTGGTTCCGCCCGTGGTGGGACTGATGACCGGGATTCCGTTTGCGGCCACCCTGTATTTTCCCTCGTGGATGTCGGCCGTGGGCCAGGCTGGGGGCGGACTCGATGCCATGGGACAGCGAATGATTTTTGCCGGCGGCTTCCTCGTGGTGCTGGCCGCCGCCCTGCTGCCGGCCGCGCTCGCTGCGGCCGTGCCGTATTTCATCGTTTTGTGGACGGCCGATTCGCCGGCCGCCGCGCTGGTGGCGGGTGCAGGCGCGGCCAGTCTGGTTCTGATCGGCGAACTCGCCGCCGTGGTCTGGTGGCTGGGCGGGCGCTACGACCGGTTCGATCTTTCCACGGAGGTTCCCCAATCATGACCTTCCGTCAGCTCATCGGAATCGCCGGGGAGGTGGTCGCGGCCACCCAGCGCCGCCTGCCAGCCCAGATCCGCGAGCCGGCCTTGCGGGTCCCGGTGTGTTTTGAACCCCATCCGAACGACGACATCCTCGCCGAAGGCTGGGAGCCCGATATTCTCGGACTCTTTGTCGGCCCGCCCTACAGCGCCGATCCGGGGGATCCGGAGCCCCTCCCCTCCCAGATTTTGCTCTTTCTCGAGAACATTTGGGATTATGCCGAAGGCGACAAAGAGGTCTACCGGGATGAAGTGCGCCTCACCTACCTTCACGAACTCGGCCATTATCTCGGCTGGGATGAGTCCGATCTCGAAGCGCGCGGCTTGGATTGAGGTGCCTCCGGGCGCACGCGGCAGGGCTCCGGCGGGCCGCCCCGGCGCCCCGGCGGGCCGAAATATCCTAACTTTGCTGTCTTGCAGTGGCTTACTCTGGTCTTTTATTTCTCTGTCATCCGTGACATAGGTGTTTGTCGTGTCCTGATCAACCGCCCGGGAACTTCCCTCTCCGCCGCCCATCCATTCTTCCATGAAAAGACTCCTGCTTCTCGTCGTCGCCCTTGCGTCCGCCTGCGCCGCGGGTGCCGCCCAATTCAATCGCACCGACTATGTCGCCCGCCTCCAGACCTGCGAAGCGATCCTGCAAGGCACCATGCTTTACCCGGACCGCGCCATCCCGGCCACCATCCTCCGCCGGGCCAAAGGCATCGTCATCGTCAACCAGGTGCAGGTGAGCCTGCTCCTCGGCGTGCAGGACGGCTGGGGTGTGGCCCTGGCGAAGAAACCCAACGGCTCATGGAGCCTGCCGGTCTTCATCAAGGCGAGCGAACTCAGCTTCGGGCTGCAGGCCGGGGGCAAGACGATTGAAACGATTTACGTGCTGATGGACAACCCCTCCACCCGCCTGCTTTTCCAGCCACGCTTCAAGTTCGGTCTCGATGCCAAGGCGGTCGCGGGCCCGGCCGCTGCCGAAGCGGAACGCTCGACGGAAACTTTCACCGCCTCGGTGCTCGTCTATTCGAACGTGAAGGGTTTTTACGCCGGGGCCACGGTCAAGACCGGCGCCATGTCGCCGATCGTCGACGCCACGCAGTCGTTTTACGACACCCAATATGGCATTCCGGAGATTCTCTTCAGCGACTGGGTCAAGCCGCAGCCCGAATCCCTGCCGCTGATGAACTATCTCCTGAAGCTGAGCCAGTGAGTGGCTGTGCCGGTCAGCGCGTCGCGGTCACGAGCAATCGCCGCGAGCCGCTGCGTGAATGGTGTGACACTGGTGGTGCGCGTTGGCCCTCCCTCGACAGGCTCGGGACCCTGAGCGAAGTCGAACGGGCAACGCGCCAAGCGTCTTGAGGACAAGCCGCACCACCACGCCAAACCGACTTGCCCGTTCGAAAAGCTCAGCCCATTCCGCGCAGTGTAGGATTCATCCTGGGACGGCTCCGCCTTCCTCGCCCCGCAGCCGGCGGAGGTGGCTGATCAATGCCGCCAGCGCGGCGTCAACCACCGCCTCCTGCATCTCCACCCGCGCCGCCTGCGGTTGATCGACGCGGCCCTGGCGCAAAACAAAAGTATTGTCCGCGCCGCGCTGCGCGAGCGCCCAGAAAGCGAAAGGCTGCGTCACGCCGCGCTCCGGCACCGGCTCGGCATAGCCGGTCGTGGCGACCGCAATATCGCTACCGAAGAAGGCGCACGCGCCCCGCGCCATCTGCCCGGCAATTTCCGGCGAGACCGCGTCGACGTGCTCCGCCTGCGCGCGATCCACGCCGAGATGCCGCACCTTCTGCGGGATCGTGTAGGCGGTGAGTCCGCCGAGGAAAAACTGCGACGCGCCGGAGATCGCGCCGATGCGCGCCTGCAGCCGGCCGCACGTCACGCTCTCCGCCACCGCCAGCGTCAGCCGCGGCGGCTGGAGTAGGAGTTGCTTCAATTCTGACCCGATGTCCATGGAGTGTTCGGACAGGTTGCCTCGGTTCTCTCCCGGAGAAAAGCCTGCTCTTGCGCCGCCGGTTCGCTGCGCGGTGCTGGAGGCAACTTCGGCTCCAACCTCTGCGTGCCCAAAGAATACGTGCGTCCCGACAAAGCCAATTATGCCGTGACGCTCTATCCTCAGGGCTACGCCGCTCCTGGTTTCGTGGCCGAGGTCGCCGCGAGCCGCTATTTCTATTCGCTGCTGAAACAACTTGATGGCTCCGGCAACCGTTGGCGCGAGCGCCTTCTTGGGACCGTCGAGAACAAGGAACTTATCCTGCGGACGGTCGCTGTGACCCGTGACCAATATACCGCGCACTTGGGTACGATGGCGGATTGGAAGGAATGCCGGAAAGATGCGGAGATCGTAGCCGCGCTGGCTTCGTTTCTGCCGGAGAAGCTGTGGATGACCGAGGTGTCGATTCCCGACCTCTTTTCGACCAATCTGCGAAAGCTCGGCGAACTACTGCTCGACGGTGCCCTGACAGTCTCCGACAAGCCTGACTACTCCAAGTTCGTACTCGGCCGTTTTCCAGGACGCTACGTGTTCTTCGAACGCCTGGACGGCCGGAAGCACCCGCATTTCTCACCACTGAAAGCCGGATCGAATCGCACACGCCATTGCTCAAGCGTTGAGCAATGAACTCACACCCCGGTCCAGTCATAGCTCTCCAGGCGTCTGTTCGATCTCGATGCCCACCGGGCAGCGGTCGCTGCCCATGATCTCGGGCGAGCTCCAGGCGCAATTCAATCGCGAACGCAGCGCCGACGAGGTCACGAAGCAGTCGCCGCGCCAGCCGATGTTCCGGGCGTAGTCCCCGTAATTTGAGCCGGCGTCCGGCATGCGAAACGTCGCGCCCAGAAGCCCAATAAGCCTCGCTTCGGTCGCAAACCGGCGAACTTGTGCTAGCGTCTCAATCGTGCGCCAGGTTGCGCATTCTTAGACTCCTCCGTAACCCAAAATCACAAAAGTACTCCGCCATGAAATCAAGAATCATTGCCTTCGCCACCTTGCTGCTCGTGTCCTCGTTCTTTGCGCTGGACGCGAATGCGACCGTCCTGCGGGTGGTC
>DASRKV010000327.1:0-3574 GCA_035648795.1 Opitutaceae bacterium | reverse complement strand
CTTCTACGAACGATTTCCCGCCAAAGGGCAGATCGAGCGCGTGGGCCGCCTCCACCGCGAACTCGCCCGGCAGGCCGGCGTGCCGACGCGCGGCCGAAAGCAGGCGGAGAACGCGGCCGGCTGAGCCTTCCGGCGACGCCTTGCTGCCGCGCTGTCCGCCGATGCTCAGTCGACGCGGCTGGCGCGGCCAACTCGCGGGCGCGCTCTGCGGCGTACAGCCCCGGCCTTCAGAAAACCTCTGTCCTCCCGCTTTCCTTGGGATCTCCGGCGTTGCAGACGGACTGCTGGATGATTAGATGCCTCAGACGGAGCGAACCATGCCGGCTTCATCAACGACCAGGTCGTCGGTCGCGGACTTGTGCGCCAAGCACGCGAACGAGGATCTTCATGCCAACCAGGTCACTGCGCTCGCGTTGCAGTTGTTCGACGCGACCAGCCAACTGGTCGGCGCGCCTCCCGGCGACCGGCCGTTGTTGGAGGCGGCCTGTCGTCTACATGATCTCGGCTACCGCGCGCACCCGCGGCGCCACGCCGAGCGCGGAAGCGAGATCGTTCGGCAGGAAGGACTCACGGGCTTCACCGATGCGCAGCGCGACGATATTGCGGCCGCGGTCCTGCTGCATGCCACCGGCCTAAAAACCGTGGCCGCGGCGTCCCGGCGCCCGCGGCCGTCTGATTCCCGCCGCCCGCTCCGTCTGGCGGCCTATTTGCGGATCGCCGATGGATTGGATCACGCCCACGTCCAGGACGCCACGATTGTGGCCGTGCGACCCGGTCCGCGGGCGATCCGGGTCACCGTTTGCTGCCGGCACAGCCCGCGAAACCTTGAGGTGGCCCGGCGCAAGAGCGACGTCTGGCGCGCCGTATTTCCGGTCAGCCTCAGACTGATGCTGGCGCCAAGGCGAACTTTGCGTCCGGCGCCGCTTCTGGAACGGGATCTTCCGATGGTGGAGGCCGCCCGGCGGTTGCTGTTTCTGTATTTCCGGGAGCTGCTCGCTCAGGTCGAAGGAGCGGTCGAGGCGAAAGACATCGAGGCGCTGCACGACCTGCGCGTCGCCATCCGGCGGATACGGGCCGTGTTGCGGGCGTTCCGCAAGCCGCTGGCGGGCACGGCGGCGCCGCGGCTTGACCGGGAGTTGCAGAACCTCAATTCCGCCCTCGGGGAGGTGCGCGACCTCGATGTCTGGATCGACTATCTGACGACCGGGGCGGTGCAGGCCCAGCTGGGCGGTCACCCGCGGTGGACCGGATTCGTCGGCCACCAATCCGAACTGCGGCGGCTGCAGCAGACCACGATCCGGCGGCGTCTCCTCGGCGCCTCCTTCGCCGCGTTGCGGGATCGGATCGGCCGTTTTCTCCGCATTGAACTGCCGCGGCTCGTCGGGAATGAGCCGGGCGGCGCGCTGGAGGAGCTGGGCCGGCGCGTGCTCGCGAAACACCTGCGCCGTGTGGCGAAACTGGCGGATTTGCGCCAGGCCCGCTCGGCGGAGAAACTGCACCGGTTGCGCATCGCGCTGCGGCGGGCCCGCCATGTCGGGGGATTTTTCGCCGGTCTGCTCGGCCCGCCGGTCGTGGAACTGGGGAAACGCCTGCAGGCGGTGGAATGGGCGCTGGGTCGTATCCGCGACGTGGATCTGGCGTTGGCCCGCATCCAACGCGAAGGCCCGGCGCCGCCCCGCCGGTTGGTCGCGCGTCTGGAAAATCGCCGTCGCGAAGCGCGGGTGGTGCTCGCCAAGGCCTGGCAGCGGCTGGAGGAATCGACCTTTCTGGCAGAGCCTTCCCTCCTCAAGACGCACAAAACGAACTGATCGCGGGTGGCCCGGGCGTCTGCCCGTGGTTTGATGAAATGCGTGGGTTTGGTCGAATTGGACACCGGGATCACAGTCGGAGCAATGATCGCGACCGTGAGCAATGCGGGCTGGCGGGAAGGCGTTGCACTGCGGCGAAGGCGCGCAACAATGGAGTCGATGGCAATTCCCGTCTTTACCTCCCGCGGCGCCCGGGGCACGCCCGGCCTGATCGAAGTCCGGGTGCGCGAGCTGACGCAATTGTTCAACTCGATGGATCCGTCGCCATTTCACGAGCGGGATCTCGATGCCGATGCTGAGGAGTTCATCATCAGTTGGGCGCTCGAGCATCCCGGCGCGCCCCGGTTGAAGCTCGTGGTCCATCTCGCGAAGGCGCCGGCGGAGGGCGACCCTTCGGCGATGATCCGGCAGGCGATGCACCACTACTTTGCCTATCGGGCCCGGCTCAACTGGCTCGAATTCAAACAACTGATGCGACAGGGCCGGACTGCGCTCATTGTCGGATTCACCTTCCTGGCGGTCTGTTTTGCCACGGGGCAGTTCATCAGCCGTCTCGGCAACAACACGTGGCAAGAGCTGACCCGCGAGGGTCTGACGATCAGCGGCTGGGTCGCGATGTGGCGGCCGCTGCAGATCTACCTTTACGATTGGTGGCCGCTGCGGCGCCGCGGGGCGGTGTATCGGAAGCTGAGCGTGATGGACGTCGAGGTTCGCATCGAAGAACGGGCCGGGGCGCAGGAGATGGACCCCGGCTGACTCGTTGGCGTCCGCAATTCGGAAAGCTCCGGCACCCACTGCGCCAGCCAGTGGATTTTAGCCCGGATATCCTGCGATTCTCGATGAAAGCGCGGCGGAGGGAGGGATCGTCGTCGGGGCAATGACCGAGACCGGGAAAGATGCGGAGAGGCGACCAAAAAGCCCCTTGACACTCCTGATGGCGCTTTGCACCGTGCCCCTTCCTCGTTGCAGGGTGGAGCAGCCTGGTAGCTCGTCAGGCTCATAACCTGAAGGTCGTTGGTTCAAATCCAACCCCTGCACCCAATTTGAAGCCTCCCGAAACCTCGGGAGGCTTCTTGTTTTCATGGGTTTGCGGGTGATTACCGAGTGAAACTGGATGCAAAGGCCAATGCGGCAACCTTGGTAAATCTGACGTAGTTTCGTGAAGTTACAGACGTAGTTCTCGACGTAGTTTTTCGACTACGCTGCCTAATTGCAGGAAAGATCGGTTTTGCTCCTACGAAAGGGCACCCTTGCTGCCAGTGGCTGCGCTGGCCATATCCTAGGTGAATCATGCGGGCTTTCAGCCGAGATAAAGGAAGGTGGCCAAGCTGACTCCTGGCGATCTACCTCATGGGCTTCTTCCAATCCATTCTAGCGGCGATCTTCGACTCGTCGAAGGAGAATCGAAATTACCTCAGGGGCGCTTCTGGGGAAGCGCAGGGAAATCTCGGTTTGTTTCTCTTCCTTCCTGCCGAGTACGTCGTCTTGAGCAATGTCACCCTGCCGACCCCTGGTGGAACGACCCAAATCGATCACGTCGTCGTCTCCCAGTACGGTGTCCATGTAATCGAGAGCAAAAACATCAAGGGCTCGATCTACGGCGCCCCTGACCAGGAGAGGTGGACTGGGCTTGCCTCGAAAAAACGGACACCAATTCAGGCGGCTTTGATGTCGTTTAGTTTTTGTTGATTCTCGAAGGCCACAGGGGAGAGATACCCGAGGGAGCTGTGGCGCCTCCGTGGGTTGTAGAACGTCTCGATATAATC
>DASRKV010000326.1:0-5267 GCA_035648795.1 Opitutaceae bacterium | reverse complement strand
GACTACATGAGTCCAGCCAAGGCTAAATCGAATGGCGGTTGAATTGGGCGTGCGCCTCGGATAAGTGTCTCCCTGTTCCGCCTGGAGGCCCTGTTCTCGTGAATCCAGCTTTTCGGGCGGCATCAGGCACGATTCCGGCTGTCCGTCCCCAAGATCTATCGTCCCTCGTCTGTTTTGATGAAACTCCGCGTCACCCATCTCACGCGCTACGAATACGCGCAACCGGTGGCCTTTGCGCCCCACCGGCTTTACCTGCGCCCGCGCGAGACGCCGTTGGTGCGCATCCTGAGGTTTGCGGTCAACCTCGAACCCGCCTCCCGGGTCATCTGGATCCGCGATGAACAGGACAACCCGCTGGGCCTCGCGTATTGCTGGGACCGGTCCGCCGTCCTGAGCATTCGCGTTGAATGCGAGGTCGAGACGCTCGACGAAAATCCCTTCGATTTCATTCTCGACGCCCACGCCGTCCAGTTTCCCTTCTCGTATCTCCCGACGGAACGGTTCGCCCTGCTGCCCTATCTTGCGCCCCCATTCAATGAGACCCAGAGCCGGCTGCGGGCGTGGTTGGACCAACGTTATGTCAACCGTCCGGCCGACACCGTGACGTTCCTCACCAGCCTCAACCAGCTTTTCTATGCTTCGCTCGACTACGTGAATCGCGCAGATGAGGGGATCCAGCCGTCCGTGCAGACCCTCGACAACGGCTCGGGATCATGCCGCGACTTCGCCATCCTCTTCATCGAAAGCTGCCGGACCCTGGGTCTCGCCGCACGGTTTGTGAGCGGCTATCTGTTCGATCCCGAAGCGCGCCATCCCGACCACGGCGCCATGCATGCGTGGGCGGAGGTCTTTCTGCCCGGAGCTGGCTGGAAAGGATTCGATCCCACGCATGGTGTCTTCTGCAACGACACCTACATTCCTTGTGCGCACGCCGCGCAAGCCGACACGGTGAATCCCGTCCAGGGGTCGTATCACAGCACCGTCCGGGTCGATTCGCACCTGCACACCAGCGTGCTCGTCGAGAAAATCGCCTGAATCTTCCGCGAGTGGATCTCTGCCCTGTAGCCGCGAGCGCCAGCGAGTGGTTCCGTTCCGCCGCGAGCGGTCGCTTCAATATCTACCCCAGCTCCGCAGCCATGTCCTTGGCAAAGTAGGTCAGAATCATGTCGGCGCCGGCGCGTTTGATCGCCAACAACGACTCGCGACGGCACCGGTCGAGCTCAAGCCAGCCGAGCTTCGCCGCCGCGTGGATCTGCGCATATTCGCCGGAAACCTGGTAGGCGGCCACGGGTTTGTTGGTGGCGTTGCGGACCTCGCGGATGATGTCGAGGTAGGGACCCGCCGGCTTCACCATCAGAATGTCCGCGCCTTCCTGCTCATCGAGGGCGATCTCGATCAGCGCCTCGCGGCGGTTGGCCGGATTGAGCTGGTAGGTCGCCTTGCTCAAGCCATGCGTCCCCGCGGCCTTCGCGCTTCCGACGGCGTCACGGAATGGTCCGTAATAAGCCGAGGCGAATTTCGCCGAGTATGCCATGAGACCGGTGCCCGTGAAACGCGCGGCATCGAGCGCCGCCCGAATCGCCCCGATGCGACCGTCCATCATATCCGACGGCGCCACCAGATCGACGCCCGCGCGGGCGTGGAGCACCGCCATCTGGCAGAGGATGCCGACCGTGCGGTCGTTGTCCACGTCGCGGCCGTCGGGCGTGAGCACGCCGTCGTGGCCGTGGGTGGTATAAGGATCGAGCGCAATGTCGGTCATCACGGTCAGCTCCGGCACCGCTTCCTTCACCGCGCGCACCGCGCGCAGCACCAACGCGTCCTCGCGCAACGCCACGGTTCCGTCCGGATCCTTGAGTTTCGAATCGATCAAAGGAAACAGCGCCACCGCCGGCACGCCCAGTTGATGCAGCGCGCGACATTCCTTCGCGAGGTCGGCCAGATTGAGGCGGAACACTCCGGGCATGGATGGCACCGCCTCGGGGCCGCCCGAGCCGTCGATCACGAACAACGGCGCGATGAAATCCTGCGGGCGCAGCACCGTTTCCTCGGCCATCGCGCGCAGGCTGGCAGTGCGGCGCAGGCGCCGCGGCCGATGAGTCAAATCCAACTTGAAGTTTTCAGGCATAGACACGTTGGGACAGGAGCGTTAACCACTAATCCTCACTAATTCGCGCCAATCGTCAAAAAAGATATGGCAAGACCGGCCGTTATGCGCGCCAATTGGTAAAAACCAGCTTTCCCGTCCCAGCTCCATGGCCATCCGACTTTTCGATTCCCTGACCCGCGACTACCGTGTCCTCGGACAACGCGAACCCGGAGTGCCGCCAGTTTCCCGGGAACATCCGTTCACTTTCTACAACTGCGGTCCGACCGTCTACGGCCCGGCCCACATCGGTAATTTTCGCACCTTTGTCGTCAACGACGTCCTCCGCCGCCTGCTCATCCTTGAATTCGGCGCGGACCAGGTGCGCTACGTCCGCAATATTACCGACGTGGACGACAAGACGATCCGGCGCGCCCGCGAAGAGGGCCGGCCGCTGGCCGACGTCACCAAACAGTGGACGGATAAATTTCACGCCGACTGCGCCGCGCTCAATTGCCTTCCGGTTGATCCGCCATCCGAGCCGACCGCGACTGGCTACATCCGGGAGCAGGTCGACATGATCGAGGTGTTGATGCGGAAGGGTAACGCCTACCGCACCGCCGACGGTTCGGTCTACTTCAAGGTCGACTCCTTCCCCGGCTACGGCGCGCTGTCGCGGGTGAAGGAGCGTGAACTCCAGCTCGGCTCCGCGCTCCTGGGAAAGCCGCAAACCGCCGATGCCGACGAGAAGGAGGACGGCAGCGATTTCGCGCTCTGGAAGGCGTGGAAGCCCGAAGATGGCCCGGTCAAATGGCCCGGCCCGACCGGTGCTGCTGAGGGCCGTCCGGGCTGGCACATCGAGTGCAGCGCGATGAGCCGGAAACTGCTCGGCGACACCATCGACCTGCATACGGGCGGCGTCGACCTGCTCTTCCCGCATCACGAAAACGAGATCGCCCAGAGCCAGTGCTGCAGCGGGCACCTGTTCTCGCGCCACTGGTACCATGGCGAGTTTCTGCTCGTCGACGGCAAGAAGATGAGCAAGAGCCTCGGCAACCTCTACACGCTCGACGATCTCACCGCGAAGGGCTTTTCGCCGATGGCGATCCGCTACGCCCTGCTCTCGGGCCACCCCCGCAAGCAGCTCAACTTCACACTGGATTCGCTGCACGCGGCGGAGAGCGCTTTGTCTTCGCTCGCCCAGCTCGCGGCGTTCTTCTGCGAGCGTGCGGGAGTCCAGCTAGATGAATTCCATCGTTGCGTCCGAAATCCTGAGCCGTACAAGAACGCCCGATGGTGGAACCTGACCGAACTCCCGCGAATATTAGGCAATGATTTAAACCTACCCGGCGCTCTTGGAGAGCTCTTTACCCGGCTGAGCTTGTACCGGCAGGGTATGCTCGGACCCGATAAAGACGTTAGAGAAGATATGAAGGAGCTTCTTGTTGGACTGAGCCACGCTCTCTTTGCACTCGGCATAAGTTTGGATGCGAGAAAGCCCACTCCGTTCCCTCAAGAAATCGCCGCTCTTGCCGAACGCCGCTGGGCGGCGCGAAAGGCCAAGGATTTCGCCACGGCCGATGCGCTGCGCAAGGAACTCGCCGCGGCCGGCTGGTCGATGCTCGACGGCAAGGACGGCTACAAACTGGAGCCGGTCAAACGGTGAACATCCTCGGACAAGCTCCGAAGTATTCGTTCAAACCGATGCAAGGCGCAATTTCACTTCGGTTCGAGGAGCGCACCCGTCTCGGGTGCTGGCGTCGGCGTCCCGCCGCCGCCTCGGAAGCCTTCGGCGAGACGCCAAAGGCAGCCTGCGAGACGCAGGCGCTCCCCGGGAAATCTCTCGCCCGTCCATTCACAGCAAAACGCGACGAGGGCGTCGCGTCTCTATCAAACATCCGCCCTACGACGCCTTGCGCAACGAGCGGATCGTCACGATCTGATCAGGATTCACGACCAGGGAAAACGGGCCCTCGTCCGGGAAAATCACCAGATCCCGCGTGTTCGGATGCATCATCGCGTGGTCGGGATGCGGCAGCAGGTAGGTGTCGCCGCTCGACAGGGTGATCTCGACCGGAAAATCCACCGGCCGCCCCAAGATCCTTTCCAACGACGCGCGCATGCCTCCCTAGTTGCGCCGCAATTCTCGCAAAGCAAGTTGTATTTCTCCATTCCTGCCACTGTCGCCAGCGTCCTTGTCCGGCCTCCACCTCCAGGCTCCTGAATCCTGACTCCTGAATTCTAACTCCACTTTCCCCATGTCCAGGACTCTCTTTCGACAATTCTCCCTCGTCGCTCTTATCGTCTTCGGAACCTCCGCCATGTCCGCCGCCGACTCTCCCGTCACTCCCGCCGCGCCCGGCACCTGGAGCGTCGACTACGCTCATTGGCCGGCCGGTCATCCTTACGGCAAGGCCGAGGCCGGCCGCGACTGGCCGACGCTGCAATGGTTCGAAGAGCCGGGCGCGGGACGCATCGGCGAATTTCCCGCCGGCTCGGGCCGGCACTGGCTCGAAGTCGGACTGCCTGCCGGCACTTTCGGCGGCGGCCGGCATGGCGTGAAATTCGCCGCCAACCTCGCCCCGCGCAACACCTACACGCTCGAATACGACGTGCATTTCCCGGCCGATTGGGAGTTCAGCCAGGGCAACACCCGGCCTTACGGGGGCGGCAAGCTCCCCGGCCTGAGCGGCGGATCCCATCCCTCCGGCGGCAACGGCAAACCCGACGGCATGAGCGCGCGCCCCATGTGGCGGCGCGATTCCCGCTTCTCGAAGGAGACGCAGAACTACCTCGAACTTTATCTTTACTGGCGGCAGCAGACCGAGAAATACGGCGACCGCTTCTTCGCGCAGACCGTCGAGGCCGGCCGCACCTATCGCATCAAGCTGCGTGTCGACCTCGGCACACCGCAGACCGACGGCACCGTGTGGATGTGGATTGACGGCGCGCTGCGCGTCGAGCGTTCGTTCCGCTTTCTGGCCCCGAACCAAAACTGGAAACTCACGCAATACATGCATAACGTCTTCTATGGCGGCAACGATCCGACCTGGGCGCCCGCCCGGGACCAGCATCTGCTCCTCGGCCCCGTGCATCTCGACACCCATCCGTTTTGAACCGCCCGGGCCGTCATCCTCTTCCGGTCCTGCAATCGTCGGCCTTCCTCCTCACTGCTCGATTC
>DASRKV010000325.1:0-8999 GCA_035648795.1 Opitutaceae bacterium | reverse complement strand
GAAAACAGGTGGTCGTCGAGTTCGACGGGGTTTACATGAACAGCGAGGTCTGGATCAACGGTCAGTTCCTCGGGCGCCGGCCCTACGGCTTCGTCGGCTTCCGCTATGACCTGACCGAATTTCTCAAGACCGATGGTTCAGCCAACGTCCTGGCCGTGCGGGTCGACGATTCCCTCGAGCCTTCCGTGCGCTGGTACGCCGGGGCCGGCATTTATCGGCATGTGCGCTTGATCACCACCGGCTACATGCATTTCCGGCTTGATGGCGGCATCAGCATCATCACGCCGGAAATCAATGCCGACCAGGCCATCGTCCAGGCCAATGTCATCGTCGACGCCCATTTTTTCACGGAGGAGGAACGGCAGGCCTGGGTCAAGGACAGCTGGCACGTCAAGCCGGTGAAGCGCGACGTTGTGCTCCGCGGCAGTGTGCTGGCGCCCGACGGCACCGTGGTCGCAAGCACCGAGTCCCGGCTCACGCTGGAAAGCATGCGCGCGGGCCAGCGCGCCACCCAGTATGTCACCGTGCCGAAGCCGCGCCCCTGGTCCGAGCACACCCCGGTGATCTATCAACTCCGCAGCACCCTGGTGCTCGACGGCCGCGTGCTCGACGAAACGACCACGCCGTTTGGCATTCGCCGGCTCGAGTTCGATCCCACCCGCGGCCTGCTCGTCAACGGCCAGCCCACCAAGCTCAAGGGCGTCTGCCTGCATCAGGACGCGGGGTCGTTTGGCAACGCCGTGCCGCTCGCCGTCTGGGCGGTGCGCCTGGCCGCCCTGAAGGAGGCGGGCTGCAATGCCATCCGGACGAGCCACCATCCCTTTGCCCCGGAGTTCTATGATTTGTGCGACCGGCTTGGCTTCTACGTCTTCGATGAAGCCTTCGACGAGTGGACGCGGGACTGGACCTACAACCCGACCGAAGACACGCGGGGGAAGTCGCAATATGGCTACCACCTCTACTTCAACCAGTGGCACGACGCGGACCTTCGCGCCATGTTGCGCCGGGACCGCAACCACCCGAGTGTCGTGCTCTACAGCATCGGCAACGAAATCCCCGACCAGTTCAACGACGACGGCTGGAAACTCGCGAAGGAGCTGGTCGCCACCTGTCACGAGGAGGATCCGACCCGTCCGGTGACCTCCGCCTGCGACCAGTCCTTTGTCTCGTCCCGTAACGGCTTCATGGATGCCCTCGATATCCATGGGTACAACTACATCGACCGCCTGTACCAGGAGCGCACCTACGCCCCCGACCACGAGCGCTTCCCGCACCGGCTCTTCGTCGGCACCGAGACCTCCCATCAGGTTCACAATTGGCTGGGAGTCCGCGACAACGCTTACGTGATCGGCGACTTCATCTGGACCGGCTTCGACTACCTGGGCGAATCGCATGCGTTCCCGCGCCGCGGCTCCAGCTCCGGTGTGCTCGATCTCGCCGGCGGGAGAAAGCCCGGGTTTTATCAGCGTGCGGCGTACTGGCGCGAAGACCCCGTGCTCCAGCTCTCCGTCTTGACGGGCGAAAAACCCGAGCGCGCCGGGCGGACCGCGCCCGCCCTCCTCAAGTGGAACTGGTCGGCCGGCGCCCAAGTCACGGTGCGGGCCGCCACCAATTGCGACGAGGTTGAGTTGTTCCTCAACGGTCTCTCCCTCGGCCGCCACGCGGTCTCCCGCGATGTTTATGCCAGCGACTGGACCGTCGCCTATGCGCCGGGCGTGCTGTCAGCGGTGGGTTATCGCGCCGGCCAGAAGGTCGCCGCGAATGAACTCCGGACCACCGGCCCGGTCGCCCGGCTTAACATCACCGAACTGCCCGTGCCGATCCCCAGCGATCTCGCGCTCTACGAAATAACGGTCGTCGACGCCGCCGGCCTGACGGTGACGGACGCGACTCCCGCCATGACCGTGCAGGTCGAGGGCGCTGGCCGCCTCATCGGCCTCGACACCGGCGATCTCGACTACGGCGGACTGTTCAAGGTCAGCATGCGCAACGCCTATCTCGGCCGGCTTCTGGCCACCGTGCAGCGGGGCTCACCGCTCGGTGAAGTCCGTATTTCCGCCGCAACCCCGGGACTGCCATCCGTCGTTTTGGTGGCGCCGGCCAGCCCAACCGGAGCACCGAAGCCAGAATCACCGTAGAAAATCCGGCGCGGTGACACACCCCACAATAGCCATCCGCCCGCTCCGGGCCGGCCTCGAGGGTAGCGGAGCGGCAGTTCGATTCAACCATCCCCGCTTTTCATGAAACCGCTCCGTCTCCTTTTTCTGGTCTGGCTTGTTGCCCGGCTGAACCGGACCGCCTTCGGTGCCGACACGCTCGTCTATTTCGGTTCCCATGGCTCCGGGCCCGGCATCGGCTTTTCGCTCGCCCATTTCGACCCCGAATCCGGGGCCCTCTCGCCACCGGAATTTCTCCTCGCCGCGAAGGAACCGGCCTTCTTCGTCTTCTCGCCGGATGGAAGTCACCTTTACACGTGCAACTCCGGTTCGCCCGGCGGCCTCGCCGCCTACGCCGTCGAACCGCACACCGGTCACCTGCGGCTGCTTAACCGCGTCCTCGCCGGCGGCGGCGACACGAGCTTCATCAGCCTCGACCGCACCGGCCGTTTCGTGTTGGTCGCGAACTATGACGGCGGCAGTGTCGCCGCGTTCGCGCTCAGACCGGACGGCGCCATTGGCGACTGGACGGCGTTTGATCAGCATACCGGCCACAGCGTGAATCCCCGGCGGCAGACCCACGCCTACGCACACGCCATCGTGGTCGATCCCACCAATCGGTTCGTTCTCGTCCCCGATCTCGGCGTCGACAAACTCTACGTCTATCGCTTCGACGAGACCTCGGGCAAGCTCACCCTCAACGATCCGGCCTTCGTCGCGATCGCGCCCGGTTCGGGTCCGCGGCATGTGCGGTTTCACCCCAACGGCCGCTGGGTTTACCTGATCAATGAAATCGCCAGCACGATTGTCGCGCTGGCGTGGGATCCCGCTCACGGTGCCCTCACGCCCTTTCAAACCATCACCACACTGCCCGCCGGCTTCAGCGGAACCAGCACCTGCGCCGAACTGGAAATCCACCCCGGCGGGAAATTTCTCTACGGCTCCAACCGCGGCCATGACAGTCTCGCCGTATTTGCGATCGACCAGAACACGGGCCGGCTCACTCCCGTCGAACATATTTCAAGCGGCGGCAAGACGCCGCGTAATTTCGCCTTCGACCCCACCGGTCGTTGGATCATCCTCACCAACCAGGACAGCAGCAACGCGGTCGTTTTTCGCGTCGACGCCACCACCGGGCATTTGACTCGCACGGACGATCCGGTCTCCGTGCCTTCGCCCTTCTGCGAACGCTTCCTCGTCCTCCCTTGAATGGCTTTGCCACCCGCACCGACGCTTTCACTGCTTCACCCGGCGGGCGATGGCGGCTAGGCCCACCCCAATGAAATCTTTTGCCTCGCTTCTTTTCGCCCTTCTCGCCCTGTCCCTGGCTGCGCGCGCGAGTGCCGCGACCGCCCATAGTTTCGAGATTGGTGACACGGATTTCCTGCTCGACGGCCAGCGGCTCCAGATTCGCTGCGGCGAGATTCATTTCGCCCGGGTGCCGCCCGAATATTGGCGGCACCGGCTGAGGCTGGCGAAGGCCATGGGCCTGAATACCATTTGCGCCTACCTGTTCTGGAACTACCACGAATGGGAAGAGGGCAATTACGATTGGAGCGGCCCGCGCGATGCCGCCGAGTTCTGCCGGATAGCCCAGGAGGAGGGCTTGTGGGTCATCCTCCGTCCCGGCCCCTACGCGTGCGCGGAATGGGAAATGGGCGGGCTGCCCTGGTGGCTCCTGAAGAAATCGGACAGCAATTTCCTGCGGACGAGGGATCCCCTCTTTCTGGCGGCGTGCCGGCGCTGGTTTGCCGAGGTCAGCCGGGTGATGGCCCCGCTTCAGGTCACGCGAGGTGGTCCGATTCTGATGGTCCAGGTGGAGAATGAATACGGCTACTTCGGCCATGATCCCAAGTATATGCCCGCCATGCGCCAGATCATCCTCGACGCTGGGTTCAACGTTCCGCTTTTCGCCTGCAATCCCACTTCCGAAGTCGAGCGTTCGCATCTGCCCGGGCTTTTCTCCGTCGCCAACTTCGGCTCGGACCCGGAAAAAGGTTTCCAGGCGCTCCGCCAAGTCCAGCCCAAGGGTCCGCTCATGTGCGGCGAATATTATGCCGGCTGGTTCGATATCTGGGGGAAGCCGCACAAGACCGGCAGCGCCGCCAACATGCTCGCCGACCTCGACACGATCCTCAGCCAGAATGGTTCGTTCAGCCTCTACATGGCCCATGGCGGCACCACCTTCGGCCTCTGGGGCGGCTGCGACCGTCCCTTCCAGCCGGACACCTCGAGCTATGACTACGACGCACCCATCAGCGAGGCGGGCTGGATCACCCCCAAGTTCACCCAGTTCCGCACGCTCATGGGCCGCCACCTGATGCCGGGCGAGAAGATCCCGGAGCCACCGAAGGAAAATCCCGTCATGGCAATTGCGGAATTTCCCCTGGGCGAAAGCGCGGCCGTCTTCGCCAATCTGCCCGGCGATCCGATCAAGGATTCCACTCCCCGCAATCTCGAGGCCTACAACATCAGTCGCGGGGTCGTCGTCTACCGGGCCACCCTGCCCGCGGGCCCCGCCGGCTTTCTCGAAGCCGAGAACGTGCGCGACCTCGCGTGGGTTTACCTCGACGGTCGGGCCGCGGGCGTCATGGACGTCCGCACCCGCCACTTCAAGGTCCAGCTGCCCGCGCGGACCAAGCCCGCCCGGATCGAGGTGCTCCTCTACACCATCGCCCGCGTCAACTTCGGGATCGAGGTACACGACCGCAAGGGCCTTCAGGGACCGGTTCGCTTCACGGCGCTGGATGGCTCGACCCAGGAAGTTAATGGCTGGGAAATCCTGCCGATCGATTTCGGCGCCGATGCCCGGTTGCCGGTGCTTCACTGGGAAAAGGGCCCGGCGGCCGCCGGCCAGCCCGCTTTCTGGCGCGGCAGCTTCAATCTGGCCACCACCGCGGACACTTTTCTCGACCTGTCGAAATGGGGCCTCGGGATTGTCTGGGTCAATGGCCATTGCCTCGGCCGTTATTGGAATATCGGGCCCACGCAAACGATGTACTTGCCTGGTCCCTGGCTGAAGATCGGCGCCAATGAGATCATCGTCCTTGATCTCACCGGCCCGGAAAAACCGACTATCCAGGGATTGAAGGCGCCGATTCTCAATCAGCTGCGCCCGCAGAACGATTTTTATTCCGCGCACAATCGGAAACTTCTTCAACTCACGGGCCTGACTCAGGTCCAGGAGGGCGAGTTCGCCACCGGCGCGGCCGCCCAGGAGATCAAATTCGCGCGGCCCGCGACCGGCCGACAGTTCTGTCTCGAGTCGGTCGACGCTTTCGATGGCAACGCCTACGCTGCGGCCGCAGAGATTCAGCTCTTGGATGAGGCCGGCAACATCCTCAACCAGTCCAAGTGGACCATCGCCTATGCGGATAGCGAGGAGGACAAGACCCTGAGCGGTTCGGCCGTCAACGCTATCAACGGGCAGGCGGCTGATGCCTGGCACACAGAAATCAAAGAGCAGGATTCGCCCGCCCACCCCCACCGCCTGATCATTGACCTGGGAGCCACTGTCCGATTGAGCGGCTTTCGTTACACTCCACGCCAAGGTCCGGAGAACGTTACCGGACGCATCAAGACCTATCGCATCTACTGCGGTGACCGCCTGGCCGTTGACCCGTGAGGTAATAGGCCCGGGCCTTTCCGGGCGTTTCGCTCCCACCGCAAACCCTTGGCTGGCGAAAGGCGACGAAATTCCGGCCGCAGGGGTTGCCTATTTGTGGAGCGATCCGGACGGCTCGGTGAGACGTATCTTCCGTTGGTCTTTCGGGATCAGGGTTGGCTTTGCAATTTCACGACCGCGGGCTGGAGTCCGGGGGCGGTGGCTTTGATCGTGATCGTGCCGGTGGTATCGGTGCTGCGAACAATGGCGAGAGCGCGGCCGCGGAAAGCGGAGTGCGTCGCGTCGCGGGCGCTGTCGGTATTGGTCGCATCGGCGTTGCCGAAGCCGAGGAGCTCGGCGGGGCCGGCGATTTCGAGTGTGACCGTTTGCGCCGCATCCGGGACGCGGACACCCTCGGCGTCAACGATGCCGAATTCGAGGTGGGCAATATCTTCGCCGTCGGCGCGGAGTGTGCCGGCATCGGAGACGAGCGCGATGCGATCCGGAGCGCCGGCGGTTTGAAGCGTGAAGGTGGAGAGCTCGCGGCCGTCGGTGCGGGCGATGGCTTTCAACACGCCGGGCTCGTAGGGGACGTCCCACGTCAGCACTCCGTCGACGGCGGCGGAGTGCGGTTTCACGCCGAGGGAGCGGCCGTTGAGCGTGAACTCGACTTCACCGCAATTGGTGTAGCAGGCGACCTTGACGGTGGAGCCAGCAGTCCAGTTCCAGCTTTCGACGGCATCGCTGCGGCGGTCGATCGCGGGAATGGGCACGCAGAGATAGACCATGGGCCGATCGCTCCAGAGACTTTGGCGGAACCAGCCGATCGGTTTTTTGAAACCGCACAGATCGAGCAGCCCGGCGATGTTGGCACGCGAAGGCCAGTGGCGCGCCTCGCCGAGATAGTCGACGCCGGTCCAAAGGAACTGCGCGGACATGTACTCGTTGTCGCGGACCGCGGCCCACGCGGAGTAGCCGTGGCCGTTTTCGCTGCCGAAGATGACGCGATGCGGATATTTCGCGTGGTCGGTGGCGTAGTCGCCCTCCCGGTAGTTGTAACCGACGACGTCCAGGAGTTCAGGCAGCCCGACGGCGTTGGCCAGGAGCGGTGAGGCGAGCGCCATGGTCACGGGGCGCGTGGTGTCGTGGGCCTTCACGGCGGCGATGAGCGGCTTGGCGTTGACGATGAGGTCGGTGGCGGGCGGATTGCCCGGGCGGTATTCCTTGCCGAGAACGGGGTCCGAATACGGGTCGTTCGGCGTGTCGACCTCGTTGCCGATGCTCCATTGAATGATGCTCGGGTGGTTGCGGTCGCGGCGAACCATGTCGGCGACGTCGCGGGCACCCCACTCGGCGAAGAACTCGCCCGCGCCGAAGCGGCTGGGTACGCCGACCGTCCAGCTCGTCACCCATTTGTTTTTCGTGGGGGTGAATTCGTCGAGCCCTTCATCCATCACGAGAAAGCCGAGGCGGTCGCAGAGGTCGAGCAACTCGGGCGCGGGCGGGTTGTGGCTGGTGCGAATGGCGTTCACGCCGATTTCCTTCAGCGTGCGCAGGCGGCGCTCCCAGATGCCGGCGGGGACCGCGGAGCCGACCGAACCGCCGTCGTGGTGAAGGCAGACGCCTTTCAATTTCATGGCTTCGCCGTTGAGCGTGAAGCCGTGGTCGGGATCGAAGGCGAAGGTGCGCACGCCGAAGGGGGTGAGCGTTTCGTCGCGCACCGTCGTGCCGTCGAGCACGCGTGTGCGCAGCGTGTAGAGCGCGGGCGACTCGATCGACCAGATCCGCGGCGAGGCCAGCGTGGCGGTTTGCTCGAGGGTGGCGGTGGCGCGCGGGTCGGCCGCGCCGGAGGTATTCGCGGAGGCGACGACGCGACCGGCGTCGTCGAGGATGTCCGATTGCACGGTGAAGGTGCGGCGGTCGGCGGAGCTGTTCTGCACGGCGGTCTCGATGCGCAGCGTCGCGGCGTCGGCGGTGACCGACGGCGTGGCAACGAACGTGCCCCAGTGCGCGACGTGCAGCGGATCGGTCACGACGAGCCGGACGTGGCGGTAAATGCCGGAGCCGGTATAAAAACGGGAATCGGAGAGGCGCGAGTGGTCGACGCGGACGGCGATGATGTTATCGACGCCCGGCGCGTTGAGGTAGCGCGTGAGATCGATCGCGAAACTCGAATAGCCGAACGGGCGGCCGCCGGCGAACTCGCTGTTGATCCAGATTTCGCTGTTGGCGTAGACGCCGTCGAACTCGACCACGACGATCCGACCCTGCGCGGCGGGATCGAGTTTGAAATGCTTGCGATACCAGGCGATGCCGCCGGCGGCGAAGCCGTTGCCGCTGGCGTATTCGGGACGGTAGGGCTCCTCGGTGCTCCAGTCGTGCGGCACTCGTACGACGCGCCAGGCCGAGTCGTCGAAGCTGTCGGTCGTCGCTGTCGTGAAATCGTGCTCGCCGATCTTGCTGAAACGCCAGTCGTGATCCCATGACGTGACGACGCGCGACATGGAGGCGGAAGGGGCCAGCGCGGCGTCGGTGGCGGCGAGCGGACTCGCGAGCAGAATAGGAACAACGAGGGGCAGGAGACGACGGATGACAACGGCGATCATGGGGACGGGGGTTGATGCGAGACGCGGAGTGAAGGCGGAAGACGGTCAAAAAACGATGCGAAGAACCGGGCGGGAGGGACTGTAGAACCTTTGCGCGATTTTTGAGGCTACGGCGAGACCGGGCAAGCGGAGGTAGGGCGGCCGTTTGTCTGCGTTACGACCAATGAGATCAAAACGTCGCGATTCAAGGCCGGGACACATCATTTGTGTCTTCGACCCAGCAACCAGCATAGCATTGGATGGAGGCTCCCATCGGCACTCGAATTCAATGCCAGGAAAGATTCGTGTTTGAGCCTATTGCTGCGGCGAAACCGGTTCAAAACAGGCCACCGCACCGCCCGCCCGAGCCAATTGCAGGGTCAACAGGTCTGCCGCAGTAACCGTCTTTTGTTCGGTGACGAGGTGTGTCCCTTCCGTGCCGCTATCCGGTGCATCTTTCCAAAGCTTAACCGTCCAGGAACCGGCACCGAGGAAATCCAACTTCACCGGAATGTCCCGACCCTGGCTGTTGGTCAGAGCGCCGAGAAACCAGCGATTGCCGTTGCGGCGAACGATGACCACGTGCTCGGCGACGGCGCCGTCGAGGACACGCGCGTCATCCCAGACCGTGGGAACGATTTTGAGAAAATCGAG
>DASRKV010000324.1:0-3137 GCA_035648795.1 Opitutaceae bacterium | reverse complement strand
GACTTCCGGCTGCCGGCCTCGTCGGCCATCGCCACCTGCCTCGCATTTCGGCATCTGCGCGAGGCAGGCGTTCCGGCCCGGGATCCCATGGTTCGCGGCGCCGTGCGCTGGACCCAAGCCGCCTTCGATCGCGCGCTCGACCGCTGGCCCGCCGTGCCGCCGGAGGTCAACGACTGGCCGCACGCTCCCTGGTGGACCTGGGCCGGGCCCGGCCAGCCGGGTTTCACCGCGAATCCGGGCATCGAATTCGTCGCGCACCTCTGGCGTTATCGTGAAGCCGTCGATCCGGCGTTCCTGTCAGAAATCACCGCGCGGGCGGAAGCCCTCATCGCCCGGATGCCGGGTCAGCCGGAAATGCATGATCTGCTTTGCGTGATCCACCTGGCGGAGACCCCGGCGGTTCCGGCCCTCCTGCGCAATCACGCGGCCGGCTACGTCCGTCAGGCCGGCCCGGCGATTGTCGCGCGCGACCCGGGAGCCTGGATCGGATATGGCGTGAAACCCCTGACGCTGGCGCCGGGAGCCGACTCACTGCTGGCTCCGCTGCTGGACGACACCGTGAAGGCCAACCTGGAGTTTGAGATTCTTCGCCAGGGCGCCGATGGCGCGTGGGCGCCGAATTGGAACTGGGGCGGGCTTTTCCCACAGGAGTGGCCTCAGGCAGAACGGGAATGGAAGGGCGCCTTGACTCTCCAGACTCTGCTGACCTTCCGTTCATATGGCAGCCTTTCAGCGGTCGAGCATGAAGCCGTTGGTCAGACTTATTCATTGGCATGCGGCTGAAGCCCGGGCGCACGCGCGGCAACTCGCGAAGCTCGGTTATGTGGTGGAGGCGGGTCTCCCGCCGGCGCCCGCCCTGCTGCGCGACCTGCGTCAACACCCTGCTGCGGTGATCTTGATCTCGCTGGACCGCCTGCCATCGCAGGGGCGTGATGTCGCTTTCATCGTCCGGGGCCAGCCGTCAACCCGCGCGGTCCCTCTGGTGTTTGTCGGCGGAGCAGCGGAGAAGGTAGCCGCGGTCCGCGCGAAATTGCCTGATGGTTTCTTCACTTCCTGGAAGGAGATCGGACCGGTGCTCGCACGGGTCTTGACGGATCCGGCGGCAATTCCGCCCGCCGCGCCAGCCGGTGCGATGGCCGGATATTCCGGCACGCCACTGCCTGCCAAGCTTGGGATCAAGCCTGATATGACGGTGACCGTTTTGGGCGGCCCGTCGGACTTTGCCGCGGTCATCGGCGCACTTCCGAGCGGGGCGCGTCTGACGAGCCGGGTGAGTCAGGAAACGCGACTCGCGTTATGGCTCGTCCCGACGCGTCGCGCCTTCGCCCGCGGACTCGGCCGGGCGATCGAGCTGGGCGAACGAATGCCGGTTTGGGTAATCTCGCCGAAAAAGACCGGCCCGCTCGCCGCTGATCTGTCTCAAAACGATATCCGTGCGTCGTGTCTTGCCGGTGGTCTGGTCGACTACAAAGTCTGTGCGGTCGACGTCGCCTGGAGCGGACTTCTGTTCCGGCGCCGGCGCAAGCCTTCCGACAAATTGCCACGATGAGCCAGAAAGGATCGAGCATCCGCATCGCTCCAGTCGAGCCGGACTGTGCCTCCGAACTGCTGGCCCTCCAGCGGCTTTGTTTTCGCGAGGAGGCTGAACTCTACGGCGAGCCCGACATCGCTCCGCTGACGCAGACGCTCGAAGGCCTGCGGGAGGACTTTGCGACCCAGCTCGTCCTCGGAGCATGGGACGGACCTCGTTTGGTGGGTTCCGTGCGGGCCCGCTGCGAGGACGGTGTATGCCGGATCGGACGCCTGGTGGTCCACCCGGATAGCCGCCGCCAGGGGATCGGCGCGACACTGCTGGCGGCGATTGAGGCAGCCCATCCTTCGGCCGGCAGCTACGAGCTGTTCACCGGCGAACGCACGGAACGGAATCTCCGCCTTTATCAGCGCGCCGGCTATGTTTTGTCCGGCCGGCACGCGGTGAGCCCGCGGCTCACACTCGTGCTGTTGCGCAAACCACGTACGGACGCGGTGGCCGGAACGGAGGGGAGACCGGCCCAGCCGTAAGCTTTTGCGGAGTCGTTGCCACGACGCCAGAACTCCGCCGGAGGACATCGGGGAAGATCTAAATCTGAGCGCCGGCCAGGGCAGTCCGGCGACGATTCGGCGGCGCCGCGGATCTCCAGCCAAAATTATTGCACTCTCCGGCCGAATAGTGATTCGATCACGCCATGCACCTGACCCTGATTCTCCCTTGCCTTCTCGCCTTCGCGGCTGCCGCCTACGCGGCGGAGCCAACGGACCACCCCACCCTGAAGCTGGGCTCGCCCGCGCCGGACTTCAGCCTGCCCGGGATCGACGGCAAGACCTATTCGCTCGCGAGCTTTGCGGATGCGAAGATCCTCGTGGTGATCTTCACCTCGGTGCACTGCCCAACGGCGCAAGCCTATGAGGGACGAATCAAACGGCTGGTCACCGACTACAGCTCCCGGGGAGTGGCGTTCGTCGCCATCAATCCGAACAATCCCGATGGAGTCCGCCTCGATGAGCAAGGTTACACCGATCTCGACGACACGTTCGACTCGATGAAACTCCGCGCCGCGGACCGGGGCTTTAATTATCCGTTTCTTGACGACGGCGTCACGGAAGCGGTCTCACGGCAATATGGACCGGTCGCGACCCCACACGTCTTTATTTTCGACGCCGCGCGAAAACTACGCTTTCAAGGCCGGATCGACGATTCCGAGCGCGAGGATCTGGCGAAAAACCACGACACGCGCAACGCCCTGGACGCCCTGCTGGCGGGGAAGGAGCCGCCCGTGACGGAAACCATGGTCTTCGGCTGCTCCGTCAAGTGGGCGGACAAAGCTGAATCCAACCGGCGCTGGCGGGCCCAGGTGGCGAAAGAACCCGTCGCCGTCGAGGCCGCCGACGCGGCTGCGTTGCGCGAATTGCGGGCCAACCGGTCCGGCAAGATCCGCGTCGTCAACGTCTGGGCAACCTGGTGCGGCCCCTGCGTCTCGGAATTCGACCAACTGATCGAAACCAACCTGATCTACCGCAACCGGGATTTCGAGCTCGTCACCGTGGCGGCGCAGTTTCCCGACGAAAAAGACAAGGTGCTGAAGTTCCTGCAACAGCAC
>DASRKV010000323.1:0-7396 GCA_035648795.1 Opitutaceae bacterium | reverse complement strand
GCGGAAAAGGATCCGCCGGGCGGCGGCGCCAGCCGCCGCCCGCCCCATGGACATGGTGGCGGGCTGATTCAGCGGACCTCGACGGAGAGAGGCGGTGTGAGTCGCCGGAGAGACCGGCCCATCCGCCCGGAGGCACCGGGCATCCCGGGGACGGCGGGCCGGAGGCGCGACACCAGCGGCGCGCTAGAGTGCCGCCGCGGCGGGGGCCGGCAACTCGTCGAGGAGGCCATCGAGCGGGGTGGTCCCGAGCGCCTCGCGCACATGGCAGGCCAGCCGCTCATGGTACATCCGCAACACCGGGTCTACTTCGTCCAGGGCCGCTCCACTCGGGTTCTCCCCGTACGCCTCGAACCGCTGCTTGAATTCGAGCAGCGTCATCCGTCCCAGCGGACGGGAAGGCTGGTAATGGTAATCCAGTGACGCCTGGCCCTCGGCCGGCGGAATCGCCGCGATCAGGCCGAGGTCGACCAGACGGTTCAAACTCTCATTGAGAATCTGCGTGGGCACCTTGATCCGGCGGCCGAGTTCCGAGGGGGAGAAGGCGGGCTGGCAGTCCTTGAAGCGGCGGCAGATGAGCAGGAGGACGAGCAGCGACAGACCCTCGCGGACGGTTTCGCTCAGGTTGTTCCAGGCGATCTGGCTGCTGCGGTAGTGGACATTCTGCACCGCGTAGCTGATCTGCCCGCCCACCAGCACGACAAACCAGAAGATGTACATGCCAAACATCAGAATCGGCAGCAGGCCGAGGGAACCGTAAAGGCTCTGTTGCATGAGCACGCGCTTGAAGTAAAGAAAGGCGAGGTAGTTGTTGAGAAAGAGCACGGCGGCGACGACGATGGCGCCGAAGAAGGCGGCCCGCCACAGGACGCGCGTGTTGGGGATATACCGGTAGAAGACGGAGAGGATGACGATCACCATCAGGGCCGAGAAGCCGGGGAGCATCACCACCAGGCCCTTCAGCAACGCGTCGCCGAAGGGCAGTCTCTCGACAAACACATTGACGAAGGCGGCGGCCGACAGCGAAGTCAGGGACACGAAGAAAAGAACGGTGCCCAGGGTGAGAATCGTCCAGTAGAAGACAATGCGGGTCAGCCAGGACCGGCCGCGGCGCACCCCCCAGACGGCGTTGAAGGCGTTTTCCACCGAGGTGAAGAGCTGGATGACGATGATGATGAGCGTGAGTCCGCCCAGGGCTCCGGCGGCGCCGGAACGGCTGTTCGCAATGAAGCTGTTGAGCAACTGCACGACCTGCGGAGTGGCGGTGAGCTGGTCATACTGCGCCACCTGGGGGGCGATGAATTTGATGACGCCGTTGAGCGTCCGCACGGCGATCGCCGGGTCGTCCTGGTTGAGCGCGAACCCCGCCACCAGCATGGCGATGGCGACCAGCGGACCCAACCCGAGCAACGAGGCATAGCTGAGCGCGGCCGCCCGCGAGGTGAGATGGTTCTCGACCAGCCCGGTCCACGTGATCGAGGCCACGCGGAGGAGCGCGTAGCAGCGCCCGCGTATCGGGTGGTCCGCGGTGGCGCCGGGCTGCCAGATGTCATGCCGCCAGAGCTGTTGCAGCGTACGGTATTTCCCGGCCGGCTGGTCCATGAGGAAGAAGCTGCGTGCACCTGCCGTGGCGCGGGACGAGCTCCCGTCAGGCCAGGATATAATAGGCAAACCCGCCGAGGCCGACGAGCCCCAAGACCGCGGACAGCAGCACAGGCAGATAGCTCAGCGCGACCGTGCAGAAATACAGGCCCACGGAGCCTACGACGATCAACAGCGCCATCCGCGGTTGGCCCTGGAGCCAGTACAGCAGACCAAGGAAGCCGATGCCGAACGCCGCGCGAAACCGGATGAAGGGATAGATCACCGCCATGCCCAGGGCGAGCAAGACGGCGCACACGAGGTCGACCAAGCCCAGGAAGATCAGCGGATACCCGGTCATGCCGGCGAGATCCATGCTCATCACGAGGTCGAGGTGCGGCACGACGAACGCGGCGGCGCTGCACAGGAAAATCAGCGTCGCCGCAGCCAGGCCGGCCCGGGCGGAACGCTCCTGGATTTCGATGAAACCCCGCTTGTCCTTGGTGTCATCGGTGCGGCCTTCAGCGGCGGCCAGCATCTGCCCGACCGTGATCGGCCGATGCTCCTCCTGCTGGACGTTGAGCATCGTGACATGCTGCTTCGGTCTGACGCTCAGCCGTTTCCTCTCGGGGAAGACGAGGCTTTTCACCTTTTCGTTCGTGGCGATGGGCGCCCATTGTTCGGTGGCAGCGTCGTAGAAAAGCGTGTCGGTATCAATGCCGCCCGTCTCGCCCAAGGTGACGAGCTGCTCAACCGTGAAGGGCCCGCGGGCATCAGTGTCGGCGGGGCCGCGGATGTAGAACTCCTGGGTCGACATTGATCATAAACATGGCGCGAAGGTCGGGAAGCGGCAAGCGTGATTTGTCCCCGGTCGAGAGGGGCGGGTTCCGGTCCGCCGGACGCGGAACCCGGTTACATCCTCGTCAGGGTGCGCAGGCCGAGGAGTTGCAGCCCGGTTTCCAGCAGCAGCAACGTGCGGCGGCAGAGCAGCAGACGACGGGCGCGGACCGGCGCCTCCGTGACGGCAACCTTGTCGGCGTTGTAGAAGGTGCTGAATTCGCCGGCGAGTTCGTAGAGATAAGTGCACAGGAAATGCGGACGGAGGTTGCTGGTCGCGGCGCCCAGCGCATCGGGGAACCGCACGAGCTTGCGGGCCAGGGCCAGCTCCGTCGGCGTCTCAAACGGCGTGGCGCCGGCCTCGGAGGCGGCGTCGGCGGGAGGCAGATCCAGCTTGCGAAAGATGCTGTGGATGCGTGCGACGGCATAGAGCAGGTACGCGGCGGTGTTGCCGTCGAGGGAGATCATCTTGTCCCAGGAAAACACGTAGTCGCTCGAACGGTTTTGCGAGAGATCGGCGTATTGCACGGAGCCGACGCCGACGATCTGCGCAATCACGCGCCGTTCCGCTTCGGGGAGTTCCGGATTCTTTTCCGTGACCAGCCGGTAAGATCGCTCGAAGGCCTCGCCGAGCAGCTCCTTGAGCCGGATGTTGTCGCCGCTCTTCGTCCGCAGGGGTTTGCCGTTCTCGCCCAGAACCGTGCCGAAATCGAGGTGGCGGAGCCGGGGGAGCGGCCGGCCGGTTTTTTCGAACCATTTGCGCGCCGTGAGGAAAAGTTGTTCGAAGTGATCCGATTGGCGCTTGTCCACGACATAGAGCACGTCGGTGGCGTGCAGGTTCTCCGTCCGATAGAGAAGGGTGGCGAGGTCGGTGGTCGCATAATTCGCCGCGCCGTCGGATTTCCGGATGATGAAGGGCTGGGTCTTGAAGCGGGGGTGCTCCGGATGGAAGACCACGAGCGCCCCCTCGCTTTCCGTGGCGAGGCCGCAACCGGCCAGGTCGCGGTAGATCGGCGCCAGCTTGTCGTGGTAGAAGCTCTCGCCGAGGGTGAGGTCGAACCGGATGCCGAGCTGTTGGTAGATGTCCTGAAAGGCGGCCAGGCTGACTTCGCCGATGTGCCGCCAAAGCGCCAGGTTCTCCGGATCGCGGGCCTGGAGCTTGACGAGTTCCTGCTGGGCCTCCTTCAGCACGGCGGGGTCGGTCTCGGCCGCGGAATTGCCGAGTTTGTAGAGGCGCTCAAATTCCTCCAGCGCATCGCGGGCGAGGGTCGCGGGGTCGAGGTGGCGCTTGTAAGCCCAGATGAGTTTGCCGAATTGCGTCCCCCAGTCGCCGACATGATTGTCCCGGATGACGTTCGCGCCGCTGAATTCCAACAACCGGCAGACGGCTTCGCCGATGACGGCTGACCGGAGGTGTCCAACGTGCATTTGCTTGGCGGTGTTCGGTGAGCTGTAGTCCACGACCACCGTGTGACCCTGTTCAGCCACCGCGACTCCGGCGGCGAGCGCCGCCCGGGTTCCATGCGCCGAGAGCCAGGCAAGAAGGGCAGCCGGTTTCAGTCGAAAATTGATGAATCCCGGTCCGGCGACCGAAACCTCGAAGAACGCCGCGAGCTCGTTGAGCTGCTCGCTCAGGGCCTGGGCGATGACGCGCGGGTTCTGATGCTGTTGCCTGGCGTAAGCGAGAACGCCGTTGGCCTGGAAATCTCCGTGGACGGCGTCCGCTGGTCGAACCCCGGGCGCAAAGCTCGTTTCGGTCAGTCCGGCGCGGCCGGCGGCGCCCAAAAGGGCATGATCGAGGGCTGCGACAAGATCGAAGCTGAGATCCATCCGGCCACTCAACGAAGCGCGCGAAACCGTCGCAAGCGTGTAATTGGCCGAAGCTTGTCGCAGGCAGACCCGCCGAAGTAAGGACAGTTTCTGTCCGAAGTATCGAACCAAAGATGGGTAAAATTGTCTCGACAAACAGGATAGATTGTTTTTTATGGTAAACTTTTCCTGCCAACGGCCACCAACAAGTTCCATGACAAGCCACATGAGAAAGCGTCCCCTGCCATTGCGCAGGTTCATCAAGCCCTCTTTCAGCTACCTGATTGAGAAAAAGCGCGACGGCGGCGAGTTCAGCCAGGAAGAGATCCGGTATATCATTGACTCCACGCTGGATGGCGAAATGCCACAGCATCAACTGGCAGCGCTTCTCATGGCGGTCTATTTCGCCAACATGTCCGCGCAGGAGACGGCGATCCTCACTGAGGAGATGATGCTGTCGGGCGAGGTCATCGACCTGTCGCATATCGCGAAGCCGAAAATCGACAAATACTCGACCGGCGGGGTGGGCGACAAGACTTCGCTGGTGTTGGTGCCCCTGGCGATGGCCAGCGGCGTCGTTGTGCCCATGATGTGCGGCACCGACCAGGAATACGTCATCAACACGCTTGATCAACTCGCATCGATTCCCGGCTTCAAGGGTGTCCAGACGATCCCACATTTCGTCGAACAACTCGAGCAGATCAGCGGTGCCATCGCGGCGCAGGTGCCGGATCTGGCCCCGGCCGACGCCAAGTTTTACGAGTTGCGCAAGGATACGGGCACCATCCCCAGCCTCCCGCTGATCACCGGCAGCGTGCTCTCGCGCAAATTGGCGGAGGGCTCCGAGGGCCTGGTGATCGACGTGAAGTGGGGCAACGGCTCGTTCATCCGGGACCTCGAACAAGCCAAGCAGCTTGCCCGCTCAATGACGCGAGTGGGCCGGTCGATGAAGCGCCGGTGCGTGGCGCTGGTCACCGATATGAACCAGCCCCTGGGCGACACCGTCGGCACTTCGCTTGAAGTCAAGGAAGCCATCACTCTGCTCAAAGGCGGCGGCCCGGAGGACATGAAGGAGCTCGTCCTCAAGCTCGGCATGGAAATCGTCCGGCTCGCCGGTGTCGCCGGCTCGACGCTTTCGGCGAAACAGACCGTCCAGCGCCACCTGTCCGACGGGTCCGCCTTGGAGAAGTTCAAGGAGCTGGTCCAGGCGCAGGGCGGCGACGTCTCTTACATCGACCATCCGGAGAAGTTTCCGCAGGCGAAGCACATTCGCAAGCTGCCCGCGCCGAAGCGGGGTTATGTGCACACGATCAACGCGGCCATGATCGCTCGCGGGGTCCACCTGCTCGGCGCCGGCCGCCAGTTTCCGCATGACAAGATCGACTACGCCGTCGGCGTGTCGGAAATCAAGAAGGTAGGGACCCAGGTGAAGCAGGGCGAGCCGCTCATGATGATCCACTACGACGACGAGGCGAAGCTCGAACAGTCGTTGGAGTACTTCAAGAACGCCTACCGCCTCGCGCCGAAGCGCCCGACGCCTCCGCCGTTGATTGTCGAGCGCGTGGCGTAGGTTGGGATTCTCCATCGCGTCCGGACGGCAGGGCGTTTTTGGTTGCGCAAGACCATGCCGCCCTCGCCCGCCACCGCCGCCTCCGACCGCTCGACCTGGGCCAGGCCCTGGGTGCAGCTCAAGTTCGTCACGTTCCAGCCGCACATTTTTCCGCGGATGCTGGACCGGGTGTCCCCGGACGCCAAGGCGGGTGATCTGGTCGCCGTGTATGACCGCCATGGGCATCACGCCGGTGCCGGTCTCTATCATCCGCGCGCGAAAATCCCGGTGCGCGTCGTCTGCCATTCCAGCGAGCCGGTGGGCGAGGAGTACTTCGAACACGCCCTGCGGCGGGCCGTGGCGCTGCGGCGCGACTGGTTCAAGCTCGATGAGCAGTCCGACGCCTGGCGGGTCGTCAATTCCGACGGCGACGGGCTCAGCGGCCTGACGGTCGACCGGTACGGCGACGTGCTGTTCTGCGAGGTCGCGAGTCTCGGCATTTTTCAGCGCCTGCCGCGCTGGTTGCCGCTGATCCATGAACTCTGCGGCACGAAACACACGCACCTCTACGTGGACCACGATTTCGGCAGCCTCGAGGGCATCAAACCGTCGTTGATGAAGGAGACCACGGCCACGGCGCCGGCCAGGGTGCGCATCCGCGAGCACCAGGTGCGTTATGAGGTCGATTTTGAGGAAGGACACAAGACCGGCTTCTTTTGCGACCAGCGCGACAACCGCCTGCGGTTCTCCCGGCTGGTGAAAGACGCGCGGGTGCTCGATCTGTGCTGCTACACCGGCGGGTTCGCCCTCGCCGCCACCGTGCTGGGCGGGGCGGCCGACGCCACCGGGATCGACCTCGACGAGACGGCCGTCGCGCAAGCCCGGCGCAACCAGAATCTCAATCAGATAGCGCCGGCCCGCCTGCATTGGGTGCATGCCGACGCTTTTGCCTACGCGCGGCAAATGCAGCAGAACGGGGAACGGTGGGATGCCGTCGTGCTCGACCCGCCGAAGTTTGTCCTCACCCGCGAAGGCGAGGGGCATTGGGAAGGTCGCCGGAAATACGAGGATCTCAACCAGCTCGCGGTCAGCCTCGTCAAGCCCGGCGGGCTGCTGGTGACCTGTTCGTGCTCCGGTCTGGTGAGTCTCGAGGAATTCGAGGCGCATGTGATCAAGGCGGCCCACCGGCTCGACCGGCGCTTGCAATTCTTTGACCGCACCGGGGCCGGTCCGGATCATCCGGTCCAGTCGAACTGTCTGGAAAGCCGTTATCTCAAGGTGCTTTGGGCGCGGGTGGTATGACGGCGATCGCGGATTGCTAGGGGAAAGAAAATTCTGGTCTGCTTCTTTGGTGGGAAGGAGCGATGGGTGCATAATTCGGGCAGCCCGGCGCAGGAAAACGGGGGTCGAGGTCTCGGCTTGCATGATTGGCGTCTCCTGCTCGCGGGATCGAAACCACTTGATGGTACGCACCCATCGGAGTCCGCTGACCGCAAGGCGGGCATGACAGGGATGTGGAGGTCAAGGCCCGAGGCGCCTGATCCCGATCTCGCCATGGATTCCTCTCCCAAGTCCTTGCCCATTTCTGCTCCGGACGTCATCGACGCCAAAGCGGAGGCGGAA
>DASRKV010000322.1:0-12227 GCA_035648795.1 Opitutaceae bacterium | reverse complement strand
CTGGACGCATTCCTGCAGCGTCAGCGGGGCGGCCGCCGGAGCGGGGACGGCGGGGAGACTGGTCGGCGGAACAGCCGTTTGGGCGCTGACCGCCAGGCAGAGGCCGGCGAGCAGACTGGCAGCGACGAGGGAAGAGCGGAGGCGGTTCGACATGGCGGAGAGAACGGCTGGGCAAGGAGGATGGAGCACCGGCAGAAGGCGCAGCCAGATGATTCTAAGACATACCTATGAGGTGGTGGTTGAAGGCGGATCAAATCCGTTCGCCGGACCTGCCGCCGGGTCTGGCTGCCGGCCGGCCCTGGGCAGGTGACGGCAAGCGGTTCTTAAAAGTTTCGCAGAACTGACACTGACGTGCGATGCACATTGCGGGCCGGCGAGGGACCGATGGGGGCGCTGAGAGAGGAAAAGCAGGGCAGCCATGACGGAGTTGAGTCTGCCCGGCGCCCCGCGCCGTGTTGAAGGGTTTTGGACTGGCGGCAGCGGCGAGGGATCAACGGTTCCGACCGGCGCCCGGCGGCGCCATCGATCAACGGGCCGGCGCCGGCGCGTTTCTTTTCAGTTCTGTCGACACGACTTCGCCCAAGAGGAGGCTGCCGCCAATATAGGCCGACTGCTGGGCGAGCATGGCCTGGGTCGCAGTGAATTTGGGGCTGGACTCGGCGAGGTCGGGATTTTTCTTCTCCCGGACGTACACGAAGAAGCCCTGGTCTGCTGTCGGGATCAGATCGGACACCTGCCCTTGATTCAGGCGTTCCAGCGCGGCGAGCGCGGGTGATTGGGCGAGCTCCTTCGGCGGCTGGCGGCGGACGAAAGCAGGATAGTCCTTCACGGAAAGCTTGACCGGCCCGGACACGGCGGCGGCGGCTTTCTCAAACGAATCGCCGGCCTTGAGGCGCTCCTCCAGCTGCGGGCGAAGCGTCCGGCCCATCGCCACGAAACTTTTGCGGCGTTCGTTCTCCCGGTAATCGGCGACGACCCGGTCGCGCACCGAGGAGAGTTCCGGCTGATAAGACGGCAGCGTCTCGCGCCAGAACAACACCAGACTGCCGTTCGGAACGGACAGCGCATCGGACACGGGACGTTCCGCCGTCAGTTTCTGCGCCTGATCGATGACTTGCGGATTCCAGCCGAGATTGGGAGGAATCTGCTCGGCCTGAAACGGCGGGGCGGATTTGAGCGTGAGTTTGTTGCGGGCGAGGAAATCGTCAAAGGCCGGCGTATGCGGCTGGAGCCGCTGCTCATAGACGGCGACGGTGAAATCGGCGGCGGCTTTCGCGGCCAGACGCGAGGCGTGTTCCGCCTGCAGCGTTTGTTCAACCTGGGCCCGGACCGCGGCAAAATCAGCATCAGGATTGCGCGGTTTGGCGGCGTCGGATGGGGCGGCTTTCTTGTCTCCGTCCGCCTTGGGCTCCGGCGGCCGGGGGAAACGCGTCGCGTTCTCGTCGTAGTACGCCCGGATCTCGGCTGGCGTCAGCGTGACCGCCCCGAGGAAGGCGCTGGTGGGGTACTCCACGTAGTCGACTCCCACGCGCGGCGGGACGGTGTAGCGGAAGGCGTTCTCCTCGTAGAAGCGCTTGAGGGCGTCTTCGGGGAGGGGAATTTCCGGCTTGAAATCGGCGTAAGCGGCCGTGGCAACGGCGATGGTCCAGGTGGAATCCGCACGCAGCAGCTCGTCCCTGACCTCGCCGGGCAGCACATAACCCGGGCCGGCGATGAGTTGTCGCAACTGGCCGATCCGGACGTCGTCGCCCAGGACGCGGGAAATGTCGGCCTCGGAAATACGCGGATTCGCCTTGATGCTGTCGCGAAAAGAGGCGTAGCGATTCGCGTCGAACTGTCCGTCGGAGCCGGCGAAGGCCCGCAGGCTGCGGATGTGGTTCGCGAGCTCGTCGCGGGTCGGGGCCGGGAGCTTGAGCTGGTCGGCCAGGGCGAGGGCGGCGGTGCGTTGCAGGCCGTACTCCTGCACCTGGGAACTGTCGGCGTTCATCGAGCCGACCTGGAGCTGGATGCTGAGCGCGGCGTCGCCGAAGAGACTCTCGCTGGTGCCCTGCTTGCTGAGATCGTGGCCAAAGAACAACTGGGAGTAGGTTTTGGGTCCGGCGCGGCCGATGCCGGGCGAGGCGCCGATCGTGAAAATAAACGAGATGATGGTGACGGCCAGCAGGATGCCGAAAATGATGCGAAAGTGCTGCTGGAAGGAGCGTTGAATCCAGGAAATCATGGGCGAAAGAGGCCGAGCTAAGGCGGGGCCGGAAGAGGTGTCAACCGGGGATTGGCAACCCCGGGGCTTTCTGCAGAGTAGCGCCATCATGTTTGTCGACGAGTGTGTCATTAAGGTGCAGGCCGGCGACGGCGGGCGCGGCTGCGCCAGCTTCCGCCGGGAGAAATTCGAGCCGTGGGGCGGACCCAACGGCGGCGACGGCGGGCGGGGAGGCGATGTCATCCTGGTCGGCGACGACGACACCAACAACCTCGTCGATTTCAAATACCACCCGCACTGGAAGGCCGGGCACGGCGAACACGGGATGGGCAAGGATTGTCACGGCCACGAAGGCAAATCCGTCGTGCTCCGATTCCCCCTCGGCACCGTGGTCATCAACGAGGAAACGGGGCAGACGGCGGCGGAAATCATCGCCGACGGGCAGAACGTCGTCTTGAGCAAGGGCGGGAACGGCGGATGGGGGAATACGCGTTTCAAGTCATCGACCAATCGCGCCCCGCGGAATGCCAACCCGGGCCAGCCGGGCGAGCGCGGGGTGTATCGGCTCGTGCTGAAGAGCATCGCCGACGTGGGTCTCGTCGGGTTTCCCAACGCGGGAAAATCATCGCTGATCGCCCGGTTGACCAACGCGCGGCCGCGGACGGCGGCGTATCCGTTCACCACGCTGCATCCGCAGATCGGCGTCTGCGACACCACCGACGATCCCCGGCGGCCGCAGCGGCTGCAGATTGCGGACATCCCGGGACTGGTCGCCGGGGCCAGCGAGGATCGCGGGCTGGGGCACCGGTTTTTGCGCCACATCGAGCGCTGCCGCCTGCTCGTGGTGCTGCTCGACATGGCGGGCGGCGATGGCCGCGACCCCGGGGACGATTACGCCACGCTGCTGCGGGAGCTGGCGCTGTACGATCCGGCGCTGGCCAGGAAACCGCGGTTGATCGTCGCCAACAAGATGGACCTGGCCGGCGCGGCGGCGAATCTGGTCCGGTTCAAGCGCCGCCGCCGGGCGAGGATCGTCGAGGTGTCGTGTGTGACCGGCGCCGGGATTCCGGAGTTGACAAAAGAACTGTCAAAGCGGGTGCGGGCGAACCGCCTCCGCGAAAAGGAGTCGCCTTCGCCGGCGATTTGAACAATCTCACGCGCCATGTCGGAACACCGGTCATTGCTCATGCGCGCGAATCGGACGCTCGGTGCCGCGCTGGTTGAGGCCAACCTGGTGAAGATCGATGACCTGATGGCGGCGAACGAGCGCCTGCTCGAGCTGCTCCGGAGCAATGCGGAACGCCAGGCCACGCTGCTGGGCCTGCTGATGTATGAGAAGAAGGTGCTGGGGGAGGCCGACTTGCTGCAGCATATCCTGGAGACCGACGGAATCGGCCTGATCGACCTCCGCAACTACGACGTGCCCGACGACCTCCGGAAGAATGTCGATCTGGGTTCGTGCTGGGCCACGTGGACGGTGCCGTTTGACAAGGAGGAGGACTTCACCTTCGTGGCGAGCGCCTATTATTTGAGCACGGCGGTGCGGTCCCATTGGGAAAAACAATTGGGGGCGAAGATCCTGTGGTATGCCACGACGCTCGAGGTCGTGTCGGATTTTCTGGAGAAAATCGAGGGCGCGCGCGCCAAGGTTCCTGAGCCCGCGGCGCTGGCGAAAAGCGCCTAATCCCCATGCCTCTCGGCAAGGTCCAGCAGCAGATTTTGGGAAAGCTCGAGGAGCTGAACCTGCTCTCGCCCGAGCAGCAGGAGACCATCCTCGCCACGCCGGGCGATCTCACCGGCGAAGCGCTCGACAAGCTCTTGATGGAAGAATACCGGATCACCGATTTCCAGTTGCTGGTGGCCCGGGCGCGCGCCCACGGTCTGGCGCCGTACAACGTGCAGCGCTACCAGCTCGGTCCGACCACGTTCGAGCGCATTCCGGAGGATTTCTGCCGGGAAAACCTCGCGCTTCCCGTGGGCCAGGTGGGCGATTATCTGCTGGTGGCCTTCGCGAACCCGTTCGAGGTGACGGTGGCGACGAAGATTCACGAAATGACCGGCAAGAAGGTCGTCCGTCTGCTGGGCCGCGAACGGGAAATCCGCGACAAGTTCAACAAGAGCCAGCAGGTCGAGGCCCAGTTCACCGATGTCGTCGAGCAACTCGGCGCCGAATACGGCATCGGCGAAGACATCAAGGAAGAGGATCTCTCCAGCGAGGAGTCCGGGCCGATCATTGATCTTGCCAACCGCATCATCGAAGACGCCTATTTCGCGGGGACCAGCGATATTCATATCGAGCCCTGGGAGAAGGAGCTGATCGTGCGCTATCGGATTGACGGGGTGTGCCAGGAGAAGCTGCGCCTGCCCAGCAAGGTGGCGGGCGCGCTGGTGGCCCGCTTCAAGATCATGAGCAACCTGGACATCACGGAACGCCGTCTGCCCCAGGATGGCCGCATTGTTTTCAAGCAGTTTACCAAGAAGAGCATCGACATCGATCTGCGGGTTTCCACGGCCCCGTTGAATTACGGCGAGGGCATGGTCCTGCGGATCCTCGACAAGCAGAAGAGCACGCTCCCCCTGGCGATGCTCGGTTTCACGGAGGGAAATCTGGTGATTTACCGGCGCGTCATCCGCCAGCCGTACGGCATGATCCTGCACTGCGGACCGACCGGTTCGGGCAAATCGATGACGCTCTACTCCGCGCTCAACGAGATCAACTCGTCGGATCTGGTCATCCGGACGGCGGAGGATCCAATCGAATACACGCTGGCCGGCATCAATCAGATGCAGATGCACCGCCAGATTGGCCTGACGTTTGCCACGGCGTTGCGCGCCTTTTTGCGGCAGGACCCGGATGTGATCCTTGTAGGCGAAATTCGCGACAAGGAAACGGCCGAGATTGCGGTCGAAGCCGCGTTGACCGGCCATTTGCTGCTGAGCACGCTGCATACCAACGACGCGCCCAGCGCGGTGGCCCGCCTGACCGACATGGGCGTGGAGCCTTTCATGATTTCTGCGTCCCTCGTGTGTATTTGCGCGCAGCGCCTGATGCGGCGGGTGTGCAAGAACTGCCGGCAGCCGTTGGAGCCGCAGGGCCGCGAAAAGGAGTTGCTCGAGAAGGCGATCGGTTGGAGCGGCCAGATCTTCAAACACAAACCCAACGGCTGTCCGCGATGCAATCACACCGGGTTCAAGGGCCGGATCGGCATCCACGAACTCATGGAGATCAACGACGATCTCGTCGAAGGCATCAACCGGAGGGTCGAGACCGCCGAACTGAAGCGCATCTCAATCCAGCACGGCATGAAGACGCTGCATCAGGACAGCATGCTGAAGGTGAAAGACGGCATCTCGACGTTCGAGGAGGCAATCGCCACGGTGCCGCCCGATCTGTAGCCCGGCGCAGCCGCCATGGCCAACTACTGGTCGGAATTTCTTCTCGTGGCCTTGGCGCATCTCGTGGCGGTCGCGAGTCCGGGACCGGATTTCGCGATGGTGCTCCGGCAAAGCGTGACGTTTGGACGGCGGCCGGCGATCTGGACGAGCGTCGGCATCGGCACGGGCATTTTCCTGCACGTGGCCTATTCGCTCCTCGGAATCGGGTTGCTCGTGCGGAGCTCGGTACTTGCGTTCAACATCCTCAAATGGCTCGGGGCGATCTATCTCGCCTGGATCGGCCAGAAGGCCCTCCGCGCCCGGCCGTTTGCGAACGGATCCGCCTCCGGGACGGCGGCGAACGGGGCGCCGGAGGTGCCTGATCGCCGGGCGGCATTTGTCACCGGCTTCCTCACCAACATCCTGAATCCGAAGGCCACGCTGTTTTTCGTGGCCCTCTTTTCGGTGGTCATCAATCCCCGCACCCCCGTGCTCGTCCAGAGCGCCTACGGTGTGTGGATGGCGGCCGCCACCATGGGCTGGTTCACCCTCGTGGCGCTCTTTTTCTCGCACGACCGGGTGCGCGCCACGTTCCTCCGGTGCGGGCACTGGTTCGAACGCGTCATGGGCGTGATCCTGCTCGGCCTCGGCGTGCGGCTGGCGCTGGCCTCGGCGAGATAGTCAGACATAGACGCCGCCGCCGAGCAATTGCTCGCCATCGTAGAGGGCGAGGATCTGGCCGGAGGCGAGGGCGCGCTGCGGATGCACGAAGCGGATGAGCGCCGTGCCGTCGCCCGCCGGCACGAACTCCAGCGGCACGCGCGGGTCGCGATAGCGCACCCGGCCCGCGAGCGGTCGCGCCGCGATCACGGGCTCGCCGATCCAGCTCACGGCACGCACCCGGATTTCCTGGACGAAAAGCCCGGGCGCGTCCGGGGTGTCGAATGCGACCAGCAGGGCATGGTCGGCGACCCGTTTTCCGACGACGACGTAGGCTTGAAAGTCGGTGTTGGACGGAATGCCGATCCCCCGGCGCTGTCCCATGGTGTAATAGTGCAGCCCGCGATGACAACCGATCTCCTTCCCGTCCGTCGCCCGCACGATCGGACCGGGAGCATCCGGCACATAGGCGCGGAGAAAATCCTGCATCTTCACCTCGCCAATGAAGCAAATGCCCTGGCTGTCCTTTTTCCGCGCCGTGACGAGCCCGTGGTCCGCGGCGATGGTGCGCAACTCGGGCTTCCGCAGATGTCCGATCGGGAAGCGCGCCTCGCGGAGCTGGGCCTGGGAGAGCAGCGCCAGGAAGTAGGACTGGTCCTTGTTCTTGTCCACGCCCTCGAGAAGGGAAAAGGTATACGCTGTCGTCTTTCGGGCATCGATGGGCGGCGGGGTGGCGAGACCCCGCCCGGCAGGGCTTGGGTCGTGTAGAGCGGGCGCACCCGCACCCGCCGCCACCGGAATCCCGCCGGGGACGGCGGTCTCCGCCTCCACCCTCCGCGCGTAATGGCCGGTCGCCACGGCCGCGAATCCCTCGGTCTTCGCATAGGCGCGAAACACCCCGAACTTGATCTCGCGGTTGCACATGATGTCCGGATTGGGGGTCAGCCCGCGCGCATAACCGTCGAGCAGATAGTCGACGACGAGGCGGCGATAATCCTGCATCAAGTTGACGACACGAAACTCCAGGCCGATCTGCTCCGCCACGGCCCGCGCATCGTCGATGTCCTGCTGCCACGGGCAATGGCCGATGATGTTCGGCTCGTTGATCCAGTTCTTCATGTAGGCGCCGACCACCGCAAAGCCCTGTTGCTTGAGGAGGAGCGCGGCGACGCTGCTGTCGACGCCGCCGGACATGGCGACGAGAATTCGCATGAAAAATCTTCAAGCAGACTCGAACCGACGCCCGGGGCAAAGGCAACCTTGACCTCTTTTCGCCCCCGGAGGCGCGTCTCCCGGCTGCTGGGAGGCGCAAGGCTGCTCGAAAGTGGCACGGGCGTCCCGCCCGTGAGATCTTTCCGACATGGGCAAGATGCTCATGCCACGTGGCATGGGCGTCCCGCCCGGGAAATTGCAGAGGGCGGAGCTGCGTCCGGCAAGCGGGCGGCACCTACTTCGTGCTTGGCGTCCGGCGGGCGGCCCGATGATGTTCGGAATACGCATGAGTCTGCACGAACAGCGGATTGCCCAAGCGTGGCTGGAGACACTGGACAGCGGGATCATCGAGCTGACCCGCGATTGGACGGACGCCGCGCTGCCACCGCTTTCCCTCGGCCCGCGCGGGCCCGCCTTCGCGCGGCTGGCGCGCGTGCCCGACCACACGTTTGGCTGCGAGAGCGGATTCTTTGTGAATGCGTTTCACGAGATCTTTTTCTTCCTCCAGCTCGCCCATCATCCGGAGATCGATCCCGTGAAGACGACCGTGTACCTGGCGGGCGATTTCAACGGCTGGCAGCAGGGGGTCGGGAACCCCGAGTGGCGGCTGCTGCCGGCGTCGCTGGACGGCGAGCGCGTGCTGCTCTTTGCGGCGCCGGCCGAGCGCTTTTTCTCCCAACCGCCCCAGCGATTCAAGTTCGTCACCGGCGAACATCGCTGGCTGGCCGTTCCCGCGCAGGCGGTCAACGCCGTGCGCGACGATGTGGGCAACTACAATTACGCGATCGACCCGGCGCGTACCGGGAGGCATTTGTTCCGTTTTACCACGGCGGCCCCCATCGGGCTGACCGAGGCGCTGGTGGTGACCTGGACGGATGATGCCGGCGCCGAGCAGGTGCCGCTGCGGCCCGGGGAATTCTTCTTCCAGTTCAAGAGTCATGTTCCGATGGGGGCGATGGTCGGGGGCGACGAGACCACGTTCCGGCTGTTTGCGCCGCGCGCCCGCCAGGTGCGGCTGCACCTGAGCGCCAACCTCAAGAAGCTGGACGCCGCCACCGCCTATGACATGGACCGGCGGAGCGACGGCGCATGGGAGGCCCGCCTCGATGGCAACCTGCAGGGCTGGTATTACTGGTACACGGTCGACGGCCCGAAAAACGTCTTCGGTTTGTTCGACCCGGAGCAACGCATTCTCGACCCCTACGCGCTGGCCACCGTGGGCCACGAAGGTCCCGGCATCGTCATCGATCGCGCCGGAATTGCGCGGCCGGACCGCAGTTTTCCGACGCCCGCCTGGCAGGACCTCGTGATCGCGGAGGCGCACGTGCGTGACCTGACGGCCCTCGCGCCGCTGAAACTCCGGGCGGACGAACGCCGGGGCTTCACCGGCCTGCGGAAATGGGTGGAGAGTCCGGAATTCCACCTGGCGCGGCTGGGCGTCAACGCCGTCGAGCTCCAGCCGGTGCAGGAATCCGACGGGGCGACGTCCGAGGAATATCAATGGGGTTACATGCCGGTGAACTGGTTTGCGCCCGCCAGCAGCTACGCGCTCGCCCCCGAGCGGGCCTCCCAGATCGGGGAACTGCAGGACCTCGTGGCGGCGTTTCATCGGCGCGGTCTGGCGGTGCTGCTCGACGTCGTCTGCAACCACGTCGGCCTGCCGGTGCACCTGATGCACATCGACAAGCTCTACTATTTTGAGCAGGACAGCGGGGGCAACCTCGCCAACTGGAGCGGCTGCGGCAACGATCTGCGGGCGCACGCCGCCATGGCCCGCCGGCTGATCATCGACAGCCTCACCCACCTGCTCGAGGTCTACGGAGTCGACGGGTTCCGGTTTGACCTGGGCGAACTGGTCGGGGTGGAGGTGTTGCGCGACATCGAGACGGCGCTAAAACGGGTGAAGCCCGATGTGGTGTTGATTGCCGAACCGTGGAGCTTCCGCGGCCACATCGGGCGGGAACTGCGGTCGACCGGCTTTGCCTCGTGGAACGACGGTTATCGCAATTTTCTCCGCGAATATGTGCGCGGCGGCGGCACGCCGGAAAAATACGAGTATTTCGTCAAGGGCTCGCCGGGTTTCTTTGCGGCGTGGCCGGCGCAAACGGTCAATTACACCGAGTCGCATGACGACAAGACGTGGATCGACACGATCACCGAGAACGCCGACGGCAACGGGATGCAGCCCACGCTCAACGACTGCCGCCGCACGCATCTGATGTGCGCGATCCTCATGAGCTCGATCGGCGTGCCGATGCTGGCGGCCGGCCAGGATTTTCTGCGCTCCAAGCGGGGGGTGAAAAACACCTACCAGCGCGGCGACCTCAACGCCATCGACTACCGGCGGATGTACCTGTTCCCCGGCACTTACGCCTATTTTGCCGATTGGATCGCGTTCCGGCGCGGCGAGCGCGGCCGCCTCTTCCGGCAGTATTCCCGGCCGGGCGATGGCTTCTTCCGGTTCTGGTTTGCCGCGGATTCGACCGCGGCGGCCACGATGTACAACGCGGATGGCAGTCAGGGCGGGTTGCGACTGCTTTTTGCGGTCAACCCCACGCTCCAGGAGGTGGTGATCCCGTTGGGAGACTCGGCGCAGGCCGATTGGCGGCAACTGGCTGACCACGCGCGCTTTTTCAAGACCGGCGACCGCGAACCCGCGCGGCCGGTCGAGGAAGCCTTGTTCATCCCGGCGCTCGGCTGCGGCTTGTGGATGACGGAATGAGAGGGCGCACCGGCAAGCGTTTGGTGGGATCTGGAGATGACGGGATCAGGCGATCCGCCCGGCCATACGCGGGAGGTTGTAGGGCGGTCCCGCTCGGCGCCGCCCCGGAAGAACCGTTCAAGTCAACGACGGCGCACGCATCGCTCTTGCCAAAGCCGGGCCGCTTCTCTTGATTCGCCCAGCTTGGCGGCTCAGCACCGCATGTTAACCTGAATCAGCATACTACATCAACCATTAGAAACGGAGAAAACCATGGCAGTTAAAGTCGCAATCAACGGTTTCGGCCGCATCGGCCGTCTCGTCTTTCGCGCCCTCGTGGAGCAAGGTCTCCTCGGCACGACTTTCGATGTGGTCGCCGTCGGCGACATCGTGCCGGCCGACAATCTTGCCTACCTGCTGAAATACGACTCCACCCAGGGTCGTTTCAACGGCACCGTGGGTTCCAAGAAGTCGGCCGCCGACAAGCCGGAGGACGACATCCTGGTTGTCAACGGCAAGGAGATCCTGGTGGTCAGCGCCAAGACTCCGGCCGAGCTGCCGTGGGCTAGGTTGGGCGTGCAGATCGTCATCGAGTCGACCGGTCTCTTCACCGAGGCGGCCAAGGACAATCCGCGGTCCTCGTACGGTCACATCGTGGCGGGCGCGAAAAAAGTCATCATCTCCGCTCCGGCGAAGAATGAGGACCTCACGGTGGTGATGGGCGTCAACGACGGGAAATACGATCCCGCCAAACATAACATCATTTCCAATGCCTCCTGCACCACGAACTGCCTCGCGCCGCTCGTGCATGTAATGCTGAAGGAAGGCTTTGGCCTCAGCGAAGGACTCATGACCACGGTGCATGCCTACACGGCCACCCAGAAGACCGTCGACGGTCCCTCGAAGAAAGACTGGAAGGGTGGGCGCACCGCCGCCCAGAACATCATCCCGTCTTCCACCGGCGCCGCCAAGGCCGTCGGACTCGTGATCCCCGAGGTTAAGGGCAAGCTCACCGGCATGTCCCTCCGCGTCCCGGTGCCGACCGTCTCCGTCGTCGACCTGACCTTCAAGACCGTCAAGGAAACCTCGCTTGCCGAGATCAAAGCGGCGCTCAAGAAAGCCAGTGAAACTTATCTCAAGGGCATCCTCGAGTACACCGAGGACGAGGTGGTCTCCAGCGACTTCATCCACTGCAAGTCGTCGTCGATCTTCGATGCCGGCTCTTCGATCGAGCTGAACAAGAACTTCTTCAAGCTCATCAGTTGGTACGACAACGAATGGGGTTACAGCAACCGCTGCGTCGACCTGCTCAAGAAGGTCGCTGACGCGCTCTGAGCCCAAGAGCTGAAAGGCTGAATTACTGAAAGGCTGGGAACGGAAGGCGCCTGCGCTTGCCCGTTTTCAGCCTTCTCCGCTTTCAGTCCTTCAGCCATTCAGTCTTTCAGTTCTTCAGCCATTCCCCCCATGTCCGCCTACAAGACCATCCGCGATCTCGATGTCGCCGGCAAACGCGTCCTCATCCGTGTCGATTTCAATGTCCCGCAGGACAAGACCACCGGCGCCATCACCAATCCCCAACGCATCGTGGCGGCCCTGCCGACCATCCAATACGCACTCGACCACGGCGCCTCCGTCGTGCTCATGTCCCACCTCGGCCGGCCCGAGGGCAAGGTGATCGCAAAGTACAGCCTCCAACCCGTCGCCGCGAAATTGCAGGAGTTGCTGGGTCGCCCGGTCAAATTCTTGCCGGATTGCACCGGTCCGGAGGTGGAGAAGGCCTGTGCGCCGGATGAGCTGAAGTCCGGAGACGTGGTGCTCCTCGAGAATCTCCGCTTCCACATTGAGGAAGAGGGAAAGATCAAGAACGAGGACGGCACGTCGGTGAAGGCGGATCCGAAGGCGGTCGAGGCTTTCCGCGCCAGCCTGTCGAGGCTGGGTGACGTCTATGTAAATGACGCCTTCGGCACCGCGCATCGGGCGCATTCGTCGATGGTGGGCGTGAAACTTCCGCAGAAAGCGGCCGGCTTCCTCATGGAGGCGGAACTGAAGGCTTTCACCGCCGTGCTCGATCATCCCAAG
>DASRKV010000321.1:0-6894 GCA_035648795.1 Opitutaceae bacterium | reverse complement strand
AGCGCTTCGATAAACCGGGCCTCGGGCAACTGGTCGGCCGAGCCCTCGATCATCAGCATGTCTTTTTCGTTGCCGACGTAGATCAGATCCAGGTTCGACTGGAACATCTGCTCGATCGTCGGGTTGGCGACGAACTGGCCGTCGATCTGACCGATGCGCAGCGCGGCGATCGGGCCTTCCCACGGAATGTCCGACAGCGCCAGGGCGGCCGAGGCGCCGTTGACCATGGAGATGTCGGATTCGTGCGCCTGGTCGGCGGAGAGCAGAATGCCGATGATCTGCACCTCGTTCAGGAAGCCGCTTGGGAAGAGGGGACGGCAGGGACGATCGCACAGGCGCGACGTCAGGATCTCCTTCTCGGACGGACGGCCTTCGCGTTTGAAAAAGCCGCCGGGAAAGCGGCCGGCTGCGGCGTATTTCTCCCGGTAATCGACCGTGAGCGGGAAGAAGTCCTGGCCGGGCCGGAGGGTCGAGGCGACCGTGGCGGAGACGAAGACAGTGGTTTCACCGACGGTGACAGTGACGGCGCCGTTGGCGAATTTCGCAAGGGTGCCGGTCGCGAACTGGATGTCCAGCCCGGGAACGGTGACGGTATGTTTCTGATTCATGGTTCTGATGGTTGGCCCGGCTCCCCGCTCGTTCGCGCGTCAAGCGCGAGGCGTGTGGCAAGGAGGGGCGGTTGATTGCGCCGTACGGCTCAGCCGTTCCCGGCGCGCGGGATCTCAACGGTTCTTAACCGGATTTCGCTCCCGGCATCCCTGACGCGAGAGATTTCTGTTTGGCGCCTTTGGGGTGTAACCCGCCGTCCCGGCAGGTTTGAGCCCGCGGGAAGGCGGACTCCACCAAATCAAAGCGGCAAGCGGAAATGTCCCGGGTCAAAAGGAGCGGGTCGGAAACGACACCGGGCGGTCCGCGGATTGGGCCGCCCGGCGAGGAAACTGGTTACTTGCGCAGGTTGAGACGCTGCAGCAGGTCGTTGTACTTGGTCAGATCGTGCTGCTTCAGGTAATCCAGAAGCTTGCGACGACGGCTCGCCATCTGGAGAAGGCCGCGGCGGCTGTGGAAGTCCTTCCGATGCGCGCGCAGATGCTCGGTCAAGTGGTTGATCCGGGCGGTCAGCAGGGCGATCTGGACGTCGCAGGAGCCGGTGTCCTTCTCGTGAACTTTGTATTGGGTGATGATTTCGGCTTTGGCTATCGACATGGTCTGGTGTGGGTTGCACGACTGGAGGGGGCCTGGAGGGCTCCGCGCCATCCGCCTTGGGCAACATGCCGCCAGCCGATGGCACCGTTCTAATCCCGGCGAGCCGGGACCAATCATGGTGGCAGCCCGCAACCGACGGACTGTCACTAACGCAAGGGCGCACTATCCGGGACACGGTCGGGTGGCGCAAGCGTATTTTTATGCGCCTGCCGTCGTCGGAGAATGGCACGGGCCGCCCGCGCGCCGTCTTGTCCGCCATTAGGCCCGGCGGCGGCGGAAGCTTTCGGGGAAGGCGGGGTCTCGCCCGTGGTTCGGAAGAACCTCCGACATGGTCAAGATGCCCATGCCACTACGGTCCCCTGGCTCCAATCTATCCCGCCCGCAGGTTGATCTCGCGCACGTGATCGCAGCCGGGAAGCTTTTGCACCTTGTCCAGGATCGATTCGCGATACAGGAAGAGTTCGTTGCGGACGACACTGTGCGACACGAGGACCATGAGCGATTTGCCGCGGTCGATGCGCACGGGGTGCGAGTAGGCGGCATTCGCGGCGCCGACGATCTCCGGCCAATGATCGCGAATCGTCTGTTCACAGGAGTGACGGCCGACCTGATACTTCACCAGCAGCGTTTCAATCAGCGGCGCCATCGGCGTCGTTGGCCGGCGCCACATCTTCCATGGTTCGGTGTAGGGGATGCCGCGGAAGTCGCCGATCAGTTGCTCGGCGTTCTTGCTGAATTCCTTGGGCTGGTCGGGCATGAGAGGCATCCGGTTGCCGCTGAAGTTTGGGGAGATGAACGAAGAACGCGCGTCACGGCAAGACTGTACCTCGCCCCGCTGGTCAGCATGGTCAAGGCGCCATCAACAGCGGAGCCGTTTCCATGCAAATTGTAGGAGCCTGCTTGCAGGCGATTCTTACGTCGGAATCGCCTGCAAGCAGGCTTCCTACATCGATCGCTTGCCGACATTACTCTTCACGAGGGAATGTACTTAACGGCAAGTCTGACAAGCCGACGCTTGTCAGGTCCCACGAACTGCCCCTCAATCAGCGTTTTGAATGAACCTGCGGATTCAATTCCCCCAGGATCGTGATCGCCGCCATCGGGTCACCGGAATTTTGCCGCCATGAATCGCGCATTCCTGACCCGGTTTGCCTGGATATCGATTTTCGCCGCGCTGGTGACCATCGGGCTGAAGGGAGCGGCATGGCTCATGACCGGGTCCGTCGGATTGCTGTCCGACGCGGTCGAGTCCTTGGTCAACCTTGCCGGCGGTTTCATGGCGCTGGCGATGTTGACCATAGCAGCGCGGCCGCCGGACGAGGATCACGCCTACGGGCACGGCAAGGCGGAATATTTTTCCAGCGGAGTGGAAGGCACGCTCATTCTGCTCGCGGCTGTCAGCATCGGATGGGCCGCGGTCGGGCGATTGATCAATCCCCAACCACTCGAACAGATCGGTGCCGGTCTCCTGGTTGCAACCGCGGCCTCGCTGGTGAACCTCGGGGTGGCCCTGCTGCTGCGGAGGACGGCCCGCCGGCACAACTCGATCACGCTCGAAGCCAATGCCCAGCATCTGCTGACGGATGTCTGGACGTCCGTGGGCGTGGTCGTCGGGGTCGGCGCCGTCGCGCTGACACATTGGGAACTGCTCGATCCGATCGTGGCGCTCGTCGTGGCGGCGAATATCGTCTGGACGGGCGTAAAAATCGTGAGGCGCTCAGTGTCCGGTCTCATGGACAAGGCGATCGCGACGGAAGATGTCGCCGCCGTGCAAAAGGCGCTGGATGTGTTCCGGGGGGAGGGGGTGCAATTTCACGCGTTGATCACCCGCCAGGCTGGAGCGCAGAAATTCGTTTCCGTGCACGTCCTCGTCCCGGGCGATTGGACGGTCAAGCGCGGTCATAAGCTGCTTGATCAGATTGAATCGGACATTCGGCACGCGGTGCCCGGCGCCCTCATGTTCACCCATCTGGAGCCGTTGGACGATCCCGCCTCCTGGGCGGATGAGAAGCTGGAACCGCCCGAAGCTTCTTCCGCGCCTGACCAATGAGCCGGTGGGGCGCCGCCTTCGGACTGAGCGGCGACGACCGAAGTCGCGCCCGGCCGGCGGCGGCAGGCTGACATTGGCCGGAGCGAGCGCCTCGCCGCTAAACGGCCGCCGGCTCGGCGGCGCCATGCTGGCGGTCGTAAAGCGAACGGTAGAGCGGGTTCCCGGCGTAAAGCGAGGCGTGGTTGCCCTCGGCAACAATCCGGCCCTGATCGAAAACCAGGATGAGCGAGGCATCCCGAATGGTGCTGAACCGGTGGGCGATGATGATGACGGTCTTGCCGATGAGGAGCTTCTTCAACGCGGACTGAATGGCGGCTTCGCTCTGGGAATCCAACGCCGAGGTGGCTTCGTCGAGGATGAGAATCGGCGCGCCCCGAAGAAACGCGCGGGCGAGAGCGATCCGTTGTTTTTGCCCGCCAGAAAGGCGGGCGCCGCGCTCGCCCACGATGGTGTCATAGCCGGCGGGAAAGGCGGCGATGAATTCATCGGCATGGGCATCGACCGCGGCGGCGACCACCTCGACACGGGTGGCTCCGGGCCGTCCAAGCAGCAGATTGTTGTAGACCGTATCGTTGAACAGGACCGGGTCCTGCGATACGAGGGCAATATTGCGCCGGAGGTCCGCCAGCCGCATCGCCCGCACGTCCAGCCCGTCGATGGTAACCGAACCGGCGCCCACTTCGTAAAACCGGGGCACGAGGTTCGCAAAGGTGGACTTGCCTGCGCCGCTCGGGCCTACCAGAGCGCAAACCGTGCCGGCGGGGATGTGGGCGGTGACGCTTCGGAGGGCTGGGATGTCGCCATTCTGGCCGTAGGCGAAATTGACCGCTGCAAACGCGAGGTCGCCGTGGAGGCGGCCGACGGCGATGGGCTCGGCGGGGTCGGCGATCTCCTCGGGTTCATTCAGCACCTCTTCCAATCGATCGAGGGCGCTGAGACCGCGCTTGAGGTCGTTGTTGATCGCGCCGAGTTTTTTGACCGGCTCGTAGGAGACGAATAGGGCGAAAACGATTGAGAGGAAGGTGTTCCACTCGATCCGCGCGTAGTAGGCGTAGACGAGGGTGGCCGCCACACCCACGGCGGAGATGAACTCGATCGTCGGCGAGAGGAAGCTGGAGTACTTGACAATCTTCATCTGCACGTGGAACAGGCTCTGCACGGCCGCGGCGAATCGGCTGGTCTCCCGCTCTTCCAGACCGAACGCCCGGATCTCCTTGGCGGCGCCCAGGTTCTCGCTGAAGCGATCCGTCACCGTGCCGAGTTGGGCCTGCATCTGTTGCGCGCGGCGGAGGATGTGTTTTCCCGCGTAACGGATGGGGAAGACCGCGACGGGTACGGAGGCAAGGCAGAGCAACACGAGCCAGACGTCGCGATTCTCACTCGCAATGTAGATCAGCGACCCGATCGCAAAGACCAGCGTGGCCGGCTGCTTGAAGATTTCGTTGGCAACGTTGGTCAGCGTGAACTGCAGTTGGTTGGTATCCGCGAGACCGCGAGAAATCAGGTCGCCCGTCGGGTGGCGGGCAAAGAAGCCCAGGGGCAGAACCTGCAACTTGCGGAAGAAGTCGAGGCGGACCTGTTCCAGCACGCGGACGCCGCACAAACTGATGAAGTAGGCGTTGAAGTAGGCGGCGACTCCGCGGACGAAAAACACCAGCGGCACGAGCGAAGCCAGGCCGACGATTTGCCAAAACTGGAGGCCTCGTTCCGGCGAGAAAATCGCCGGGAAAACCCGCTTCATCAAAACGATGTTCAGCACGAAGCCATAGACGAACCCGTAGACGCCCGCGCACAACACGGAGCCAATAAAATATGTCCGTACAGGCAGGAGATATTTTAGGTACGGGCGGAAGCGCTGAAACATGGAACGAGTTTACGATTGGAGGGGGCTCGATGGTTACAGCCAAGGAGCAGGAGGCGCCGGTGGCAAGCAAGCTCCGTCGCAGTAGTGGGATCCGCTATGGAAGCGCACGCGACAAGTTTGGGAGCCCGGGCGGCATTCCCCCTCAATCTTTCGATGATCTGACGTCCAGCGCGTCCCGGAGGCCGTCGCCGAGGAAGTTCAGCGAAAAGAGCGTGAGCGAAAACACCGCGCCTGGGAACAGCAACAACCACGGGAATTCCTCCATCTGCTCAGCGCCCTCCTTGATCAGCACGCCCCACGAACTCATCGGCGGCTGCACGCCGAGGCCGAGGAAGCTAAGGAAGGACTCGATCAGCATGACGGAGGGGACCGTCAGGGTGGTGTAGACGATGACTGGCCCGAGGATGTTGGGCAGAATGTGGCGGAAGAGGATCCGCGGGCGCCCGAAGCCCAGCACCTTGGCGGCCTCGACGAACTCCATGCGTTTGACCGACATGACCTGGCCGCGAACGATCCGGGCCATCGTCAGCCACTCGACCGCCCCGATGGCCGCGAAGAGCAGAATGATATTCCGCCCGACGAACACCATCAGGAGAATCACGAAGAGCGTGAAAGGAAGAGAGTAAAGAATGTCGACGACGCGCATCATCGCGGCGTCAAGCATGCCGCCGGCGAAACCCGCCACCGCCCCGTAAACGAGTCCGATGGTCAGCGCAACAACCGTGGCGCTCAGACCCACGGCGAGGGAGATGCGTCCGCCGAAGAAGATGCGCACGAGCAGATCGTGGCCGAGTTGATCCGTGCCCAGCCAGTTCCGCGCCCCCGGCGGAGAGAAGGTGTGATCGAGGGCGATGTCCTCATAGCTGTAGGGGCTGAGCCAGGGGCCGACGAGGCAGGCGAGCGCGACAAGAACCAGCACGCTGCCGCCGAAGACCGCCAGACGATTCCGCCGGAGCCGCAGCCAGGCATCGCGCCAGGGCGAACGGCTTGGTTCGACTGGTTCGTCGGCGAGCGGAGCGGCCGAGTTTCTGGCGGAAAGGAAGGGCATGATGTCCTACTCCAGTCTCACCTTGGGGTTCATCCAGGCCTGCGCGATGTCGGCGACAAGGTTAAGTCCCATGAGGAGCGCGGCGTAGAGGATGACGGTTCCGAGAACCAACGTATAATCGCGGTTGAAGGCGCTGGTCACAAATTCGCGTCCGAGGCCCGGGATCTGGAAGATCGTCTCGATCACGAACGACCCGGTCAGGATGCCGGCGATGGCCGGTCCGAGGTAGGAAACCACCGGCAACAGCCCGCCGCGCAGGGTGTGTTTGAACACGATGCGCAGTTCGGAGGCGCCCTTGGCGCGCGCCGTGCGGATATAGTCCTGATTGAGCACCTCGAGCATGCCGCCGCGGGTGAGTCGCGAGATCGGGGCGGCGTAGGCGAGACCGAGCACCAAAGAAGGCAGGATGCGGTCGGTCGGGACGTACCAGCCCGAGGCATTGAACCAGCCGGCATGGATGGCGAAGGCCAGAACGCACAGCGGGCCGATCACGAACGACGGCACCGACAGCCCGATCATGCCGATGGCGGAAGCGAGATAGTCGGCCCAGGTGTTGCGGCGCAGCGCGGCGACGATGCCCAGAGTCAGGCCGAGCAACAGCGCCACCGCGAGCGACCACAGGCCCAGTTCGATCGAAACGGGCAGCTTTTCGGCGAGGATCTCGTTGACCGTACGGTTGGAGTATTTGAACGAAGGACCAAAATCGCCACGCAGCAGGGTGCCGAGGTA
>DASRKV010000320.1:0-2019 GCA_035648795.1 Opitutaceae bacterium | reverse complement strand
GGTCGCGAGCGCCGCGTGCGCCCGGCCGGCCCGCGCGAGCGCCGGCGCGAGGATGCCGCCGAGCAGCAGGACCGCCGCCAACGTGAAGGCCGCCGGCTGCAACGCCTGCGCCTGGGCGGCGGACATGCCGTGAATCATCGCTGGCCGCAGCACGACGGCGCCCAGGGCGACGGCGAGCAACCCGGCCGCGAAGCCGAAGACGCGAAGTCCGCCGCGCAGGCGGACCCAACCCTCGGCCAGGCTGGGCGCCAGCCACCGCCCGATCAGCACCGCCAGGGCGGGAAACACGGGCAGAATGTACCCCGGGAGCTTCGAGTGCGAGACGGAGAAGAACAGGAAGATGAAACCCGCCCAGGTGACAAAGAACCAGGAATCGGCGTTTTTATCGCGCTCCGTCCAGCCGCCGCGGAGGGCGTGGCGCACACCCGCCAGAAGAAACCCGCTCCAGGGAAACAGACCGGCCAAGATGATCGGAATGAAATACCACCAGGGTCCCGCCCGGCTGGCCGCCGGCGTCAGGAAGCGCTCGAGATGCTCGTAGACCATGTAACGATGGAACCAGGTGGGATTGCGCGCGGCCACGAGGAGATGCCAGGGCGCCGCAACGGCGAGGAACAGGAGGGCGCCCGTCGGCAGATAGAAGGGTCGCAGACGTTTCCATTGATTGAAGAGCAACAACCAAAGGAACATTACCGCCCCCGTGACGAGAAAGCCCATCAAGCCTTTTGCCAGCGTGGCCAGGGCGGCGCTCGCATAGAGCCCGTAAAACCACCAGCGCCGGCGCGCCGTCCACGCATTAGTGTTAGCCGCGGGCGGCGGTTCGCGCACGCCCAGGATGAAACAGAAGAGGGTCGCGCTCATGAGCACCGCGACGGCCATGTCCAGGATCAGGAAGCGCGCGAGAACATAGTAGAGCAAGGAAGTGGCCAGGACGAGCGCGGCGGCAAGGCCGGCGGAGCGGCCGGCGATTCGTCGCGTCGCCACGTAGGTGAACAGCACGCCGCCGAGGGCAAAGAGCAGGGGCGCGGCGCGTACGGACCATTCGCTCGGACCGAAAAGCTTGAGGCATCCCGCCACCGTCCAGTAGACGAGCGGCGGCTTCTCGAAGTAGTTCACGCCGTCGAGACGGGGCGTGACCCAGTCGCCGCTCGCCACCATCTCGCGCGGGATCTCCGCGTTCCGCCCTTCATCGGGATTGGCCAGCGGATAACTGCCGAGCCGAAATCCGTAGAAAGCGCCCAGCGCCAGCACCAGCAGCAGAAGATCGCGCGGCCAAGAGGAGGAGGGGATGGGCTCGCTCATCACGATGTTGCCGGTAGCAAGATCTCCCCGGGCGGACGAGTCACGACGAAAACCGGCCAGGCGTCATGGGCCACCGCGGACCGAAGGTCACGGGCCCGCGTTTTTCTGCAACGCCTGTTTGACCCAGACGCCGAACTTAGGCGTGGGCGTGTAATTCCAGTCGGAAATCAGACAGGGCCAGGCGGTGGGATGAAAATCCCATGCCGTCCAGCTCCAGTGATGCTCCTCCAGCACGCGGATCATCTCTCGGTTCCATTTTTCGTCGTTGTAGTTCCATTCCTTGGGGAACGCCCACATTTTCTCGATGGAACCGAATTCAGTCATGATCACCGGATATTTCTGGGCGAACGCCTCGATGCGGGCGGCCCATTGGGCGATCGTCTCGAGTCCGATTCCAGCGTAGGAGTGGGGATACGGGTGATTGGCATAGATCACCCCGTTGCCCGTGGGATCGGACAGTTCGCGGCCGTCCATGATGCCACCGACCTCGTAGGTCCAGTTGATCCCGCCGGCCACGACGACATTCTTCGCGCCGGTGGAGCGGATCGCGGCCAACAGCGCCGGCAGGCCGACCGATTCGTAGGTTAACGTGACCTTCGTCTTCTTGTCGGTCTCGGTCAGCGGACCGCCTTTGAACCACTGATCCCAGTTGATGTGCGCGGGTTCGTTGTAGAGATCGAAGAGCACGGCGGGGTTGTTCTGGTAGACCGACGCGAG
>DASRKV010000319.1:0-11810 GCA_035648795.1 Opitutaceae bacterium | reverse complement strand
CGGTCAGGATGATTCCGGTGGCGGCCTCGGCGCCGAGCAGATCGAAGAGCAGGCGTTTCTCGGTATGATCCGGGCAGGCCGGATAACCGGGCGCCGGGCGGATGCCCCGGTATTTCTCGCGGAGCAATTCCTCCATCGTCAAGTGTTCGGCGCGGCCATAACCGCAGAAGTCGCGGGCGCGCCGGTGCATCAGCTCGGCGAGCGCCTCGGCCAGCCGGTCGCCGAGCGCCTGGGCCATGATGGCGGAATAATCGTCGTGCGCGGCGCGGAAATCCGCGGCGAATTGGTCGACGCCGTGACCCGCGGTGACGGCGAAGCCGCCGAGGTAGTCGAGCCGGCCGCCCAGCTTGGGGGCGATAAAATCGGCGAGCGCGTGGTTGAACTGGCCGGCCGGCTTCTCGAGTTGCTGGCGCAGGCAATGAAACGTGGTGAGCACGCGGCTGCGCGATTCGTCGGCGTACACGTCGATGTCGTCGCCGACGGCATTGGCGGGCCAGAAACCGATGACGGCTTTCGCCACGAAGCGTTTTTCGGCGACGATTTGCCCGAGGAGCTTCCGGGCGTCGTCGTACAGACTGGTCGCTTCGGGACCGACGGTGGGATCCGAGAGGAGATCGGGAAAGCGGCCCCGCAGCTCCCAGGCGCTGAAGAACGGTCCCCAGTCGATGTACGGCACGATTTCCTCGAGCGGCACCGGCGCGAAAACGCGCGGACCGAAAAACTCGGGCCGGGGAATGTCGGTGGCGCCCCACTCGACCGCGGTGGGCCGGCGGCGGGCCTCGTCGAGCGCGAGCAACGGCCGGCGCGACCGGTGCGCCGCGAATTCCTGGCGCTGGCGTTCCTGCCGGGCGACCACCTCGGCAAGAAACGCCGGCTTGTTCCCAGCGCTGAGCAACGAACTGGCGACGTTGACGACGCGGGAGGCGTCGAGGACGTGCACGACGCCGGGGGCGTATTCGGGCGCGATCTTCACCGCGGTATGGGCCGCGCTGGTGGTGGCGCCGCCGATCAGCAGCGGGACCGTGAAGCCGGAGCGCGCCATTTCCCGGGCGACATGCACCATTTCGTCGAGCGACGGGGTGATCAGACCCGAAAGACCGATCAGATCGGCCTGCTGTTCGCGGGCGGCGGCCAGAATCTTTTCGCACGACACCATGACGCCGAGGTCGGTGACCGCGTAGTTGTTGCAGGCCAGCACGACGCCGACGATGTTCTTGCCGATGTCGTGGACGTCGCCCTTGACGGTGGCCATGACGATGCGGCCTTGGTGGCGCGCGGCGCCGCCCGCAGCCACCAGGCGTTTCTTTTCCTCCTCCATGAAGGGCGTGAGGTAGGCGACCGACTTCTTCATCACGCGGGCGGATTTCACCACCTGCGGCAGGAACATCTTGCCGGCGCCGAACAGGTCGCCGACGACGCGCATGCCGTCCATCAGCGGTCCCTCGATGATGTCGAGCGGGCGGGGGTATTTCCGCCGGCACTCCTCGGTGTCGGTTTCGACGTAAGTGTCGATGCCCTTGACCAGGGCATGGGTCAGCCGCGCCTCGACGGCGGCCGCGCGCCAGGCGAGATCCTCCCGGAGCTCGGTTTTCGAAGCGCCGCCCTGCGCCGCCTTGAGCTGCTCGGCGAACGTGACGAGGCGCTCGGTCGCGTCGGGCCGACGATTGAGGAGCACGTCCTCGATGCGTTCGCGCAGGTCCGCCGGAATCTCCTCGTAAACGCCGAGCATGCCGGCGTTGACGATGGCCATGTCGAGGCCGGCATTGATCGCATGGTACAGAAATACCGCATGCATCGCTTCGCGCACCGGATTGTTGCCGCGGAACGAAAACGAGACATTGGACACGCCGCCGCTCACCTTCGCGCCGGGCAGGGTTTCTTTGATGGCGCGGACGGCCCCGAAGAAATCGACGGCGTAATTGTTGTGTTCCTCCAGGCCGGTCGCGACGGTGAGGATGTTCGGATCGAAGATGATGTCCCCCGGCGGAAAACCGAGCCGGTCGATCAGCAGGCGGTAGACCCGCGTGCAGATGCGGATTTTGGCGTCGCAGTCGGCGGCCTGACCCTCCTCGTCGAACGCCATGACGACGGCGACGGCCCCGTAACGCCGGACGAGTTTCGCGCGCCGGAGAAACTCGGTCTCGCCGTCTTTCAGCGACACGGAGTTGACGATGCCCCGGCCCTGCAGGCATTTCAGTCCGGCCTCGAGCACGCTCCACTTGGAGCTGTCAATCATGACCGGCACGCGGGCGATCTCGGGCTCGGCGGCGACGAGGTTGAGAAACCTGGTCATCGTGGCCTCGCCGTCGATCAACGCCTCGTCGACGTTGACATCGAGGACGTTGGCCCCGTTTTCGACCTGCTGGCGCGCGATGGCGAGCGCGGCGTCCCAGTTGCCGGCCTTGATGGCTCTGGCGAACTTCGGCGAGCCGGTGATGTTGGTGCGTTCACCGATGACCAGGAAGCCGGAAGCGTTGCGGGAAGCGTTGTTCACCGTGGGAAGATCGGATCAGGAGACCGTGAGCGGCTCGAGGCCGCTGAGACGGAGCGCCGCGCCGGCCGGCGGCGGGAGAGGTCGCGGCGCCAGGCCTTGGACGGCGGCGGCGATGGCCTTGATGTGGGCGGGCGTGGAACCGCAGCAGCCGCCGAGGAGATTGACCCAGCCGTTGGCGGCGAATTCGGCGAGCGTCGCGGCCATCTCGGCCGGGGTCTCGTCGTAGCCGCCAAAGGCGTTGGGCAGGCCGGCGTTGGGATAGCAGGAGACGTAGCAGCCGGCGAGGCGGGCGAGCTCCTCGATGTACGGCCGCATCTGTTTTGCCCCCAGGGCGCAGTTGATCCCGACACTAAACGGCCGGGCGTGCACGACGGAGTTGTAGAACGCTTCAAGCGTCTGGCCGGAGAGGGTGCGGCCGGAAGCGTCGGTGATCGTGACGGAAATCATCACCGGCAGGCGCGCGGGCAGTTCATCGAAGAGGTTCTCGATGGCGAACAGCGCCGCCTTGGCGTTGAGGGTGTCAAAAATGGTTTCGACGAGAAGAATCTCGGCGCCGCCCTCGACCAGCGCCCGGGCTTGCTCGTCATAGGCCGCGACCAACTGGTCGAACGTGACGGCGCGAAAGTCGGGGCGGTTCACGTCAGGGGAGAGCGAGGCCGTGCGATTGGTGGGTCCGAGCGCGCCCGCCACGAAGACGCGCCGGCCAAACTGCGCTTCGCCCCAGCGCGCGGCCCGGGAGCAGATCTGCGCCGCCGCGCGGTTGATCCCGGCCGCATACGCTTCGGTCTGATAGTCGGATTGCGAGATGCGGGTGCCGTTGAACGTGTTGGTCGAAACCAGGTCGGCGCCCGCCGCGATGAAGCTGCGATGGAGTTCTTCGATGAGGCCGGGTTGGGTCAGGCAGAGGATATCGTTGTCGCCAGCAAGGTCGTGCGGGTGGCCGCAGAAACACTGACCCCGGAAATCGGCCTCCGAGAGCCGCTGCGCCTGCACCATCGTGCCTTTGGGCCCCTCGATGATGGCGATGCGCTGATCGAAGAGACGGCTCAGTTCGGCGAAGGCGGGCGACAAAGGCTGGCTGGGTGTAGGCATGCGGCAGATTTATCTATCATCGTATCAGGATATGATGATATGAGATTTGCAAGTCAGGAAGCGCGAACGAGGCGAAGGAACAGATCATCGAGGGTTGGCCAAAAAATGCCCACGAAAGACGCTTGCCGCGAACCAAAGGCGCGGTTCATATCGCCGGCGTTTTGTTCTTTCCATCGGTTCCAGGGACGCAGGGAAGGCCGTTAGAACCGGCCACAGTAGCGCTGCGGTATCGCATCACAAACCCCGAAGACGGCGGATTGCTGACAACCCAATAGCCAAAAGGTTGCCCGGCATAAACCTCCGGCAGACAAGCCAATTGAGGCGCAAACCTCGGTGAAGGCCAGGGGCGAGGATCTCTTGGATTTCGACGTTAAGTTGGAATCCAGGAGGGGAAATGCGGAGTCCGAATATCTGGCTCTGGAAGCTCACCACGCTGGCGCGGATGCGCGTGCTGGCGAGAAACCTTCATCGCATCAGTGAAGGGTGAGAGTAGACGTGACGGGCGCGCCGCCGGCTGGAGATGTCCAGTCGGGCGGCGCTTCCACCATTCTGCTCTTCCCAGTCAGACCAAGGAGCAGATATGAACGCCCGTTTCCCGGCGCACGTTGTGGGCCGGTTTTCTCTTCCGCTGGCCGCCACCCTGGTGGTGCTGCCGGCTCTCGCCGCCCGCGTGGCGGCCCAGTCATCGTCGGAGCCCGTGCCGCTCGGCGAATTCATCGTCACGGCGACGCGCACGCCGGTGCGTCCCAGTGCGCTGGGGAGCAGCGTCGATTTCATCGCGGGCGAGGATCTGGCCCGGCAGCAGATCTCGTCGCTGCAAGAGGCCCTGGGGGGCGCGGCGGGGATGCCGCTGTTCGCGAGCGGCGCGACCGGCGCCTCGACGTCGCTGTTCATGCGCGGCGCGAATTCCGACCAGACGCTGTTTCTCATCGACGGCCTGCGATTGAACGACCCCAACACTGACTACGCGGTGTTTTTGGGCGGGGCGGGGGTGTCGCCGTCGGACAGCATCGAAATTGCGCGTGGCCCGCAAAGCACGCTTTACGGAGGCGAAGCCGTCGGAGGAGTGGTGGCGATACGGACGCTCAAGGGTGAAGGCGCGCCCTCGGCGCGAGTGGCGGTCGAGGGCGGATCGTTCGGCACGGTGCAGAGTTCGGTGAACACCCAGGGCGCGGCGAACGGGTGGGCCTATAATGCCTTTCTCGAAAGCGGGCGGACCGAAAACCAACGCCCAAACAACGATTTCGAGGGAACGACCTATGCGGTGCGCCTCGACCGGCAGTTGAGCCCGCAGATCGCGGTCGGGGCCACCGCGCGCGGATTTTTCGGCTCGTACGGTTCACCGGGCGACCGGTTCACGAATGACCCGGATAACCGCGAACGCGAACAGAACCAGCTCGCCACGCTATTTGCCGATTACACCGTTTCGCCGGCCTGGTCGGGCCACCTCATCCTGGGCGGACAGGACCGGAGATTCGTGTCGGACAACCCGACGCTCGGCCTGCCGACCCAGACGACGGTGGTCCTCAACCGCCGCGGGGAACTCGATTGGCAGAACACGGTTGTGCTGGGCGATCACAACCGGCTGACCGCCGGGCTGACCGCGGAGCGCGACCAGACCCGCAACAACGGTTTTGGCGATATTCACCACCAGGAGAATCTGCTCGCGTTCTTCGCGCAGGACGAGTGGACGCCGGCGGACAACGTTTTTCTCACGGCCGGTCTGCGGAGCGATGACCATGATACTTTCGGGCGGGCCACCACCGGCCGGCTCACGGCGGCTTGGCTGCCGGTCGCGGAGCGGATCAAGCTGCGTGCGAGTTACGGCACCGGATTTCGCTCCCCGAGCTTTCTCGATCTTTACGGCCAGAGCGCCTATTACCTCGGAAACCCCGATCTTCAGCCGGAACGCGCCCGCGGCTGGGATGCGGGCGTCGATTATTACCTCGCCCAACATCATGGCACGTTGAGCGCCACCTGGTTCGACACGCGGTATCATGATCTCATCGTCTACGATTTCTCGGTATTTCCGGGCACCACGTCCAACGTCGATCAAGCGCGCACGCGGGGGCTTGAGTTGTCGGCAAAAGCGCAGTGGACCAGCGCGTGGGAAGCGCGGGTGGCGTATACTTACCTCGAGGCGGACAACCTGACGGAGCACACGCGTCTGCTCCGCCGGCCCCGCCATTCCGTGGCGGCCGATGTCTGGCGGAATCTGGGCCGCGGTTTCAGTGTGGGCGCCGGCGTCCAGTACGTCGCCAGGCGACAGGACGTCGACGCTCTGACCTTCGCCACGGTGGAGGCCCCCGATTACACGGTGGTCCGGGCGTACGCGGCCTGGGCCGTCAACGACCACGTGACGTTGAAGGTGCACATCGAGAACATCCTGAATGAGCACTACGAGGAAGTGAACGGCTACCCCGCGCTCGGCGCGAGGGCCTTTGCCGGAATCGAGGCGAGATTCTGACAGGCGGCCGGGCGTGGCCTTTCCGTCATACCGAGGCGGGTGTTTCTTGGGATGGACACCCGGGGCGAATCGTTTTTGCTCGGCTGCCTCGATGTTGCCAGCACCGCTCAAAGTTGATCCCCAGACCGCCCGCCGTTTTGTGCGTCGAGCCCTCTTGCTGGATACGCCGGCGCCCGATATCGCGACGGCGCTCTCGCACCTCGGGTACATCCAAATCGATCCGATCAACGTCTGCGGGCGGATGCACGACCTGATTCTGAGGAATCGTGTCGCCGGGTACCGGGAGGGGGCGTTGCACGACCAGATCCATTCGCCGGCGCGGCCCGGATTGGAGCACTACCTGCCTGGCGGGCATGGCGTGCTGGTTGCCCTCCCGCTGAGCGCGTGGCCATTTCTTACCGAGCGGATGTTGCGCCGCAGTCGGTCGCGTTCTCCCTACCACGGCCGGTTCACGCCTCGCGAAGCGGAGTTGGCCGGGCGGATTCTGGCGGAGATCGCGGTCCGGGGTCCGCTGACATCTGACGACATCGATCACGACGGTCATGCCCGCTCGGCGTGGGGCGCACGGGGACGACTGGCCAAGCATGTGCTGGAAAAACTCTTCGCTCATGGGCGCGTCCTCATCTCTGCCCGCCGCAATTTTCGCCGGGTTTATGACCTGCCGGAGCGCGTCCTGCCCCGGGCGGTCCTCGACCAGACGTCACGCACGGAAGAAGAAGTTCGAGCTTGGGCGGTGCTGCAGCGTCTCAGACAACAGCGGCTTGGCACGCTCGCTCGCGGCGAATTGTCGCTGGTGGCCGATCACATCCAGCAGGTCGCGATCGACGGTCTCCCGCCGGTCTATTGTCTCCGCGAAGACGTCGCGCTCTTCGATGCGGCGGCGGATCCTGCTCCGGCGCCAAACTCCCTGCTTCTGGCGCCCCTCGACCCACTCATCTACGACCGCAAACTCACGCGTCAGCTCTGGGGTTTCGACTATACCTGGGAGGTCTATACGCCACCCGCCAAGCGCAAACGCGGCTACTACGCCCTGCCGGTGCTGGTCGGCGCGGAAATCGTCGGACATGTCGATCCCAAGGCCGACCGGGAAAGACGCCAGCTCATCGTTGTTTCCCGGGGTGTGCGACGCGGTTACCGGGTCGCACGAGCGGTGAAAGCCTTGGCCGCCTTCCTCGCGCTGCGCCCGTAACGAAGACCGGCTTCAACGGATCCGACCGCGAGGAGGCGAGATCGCGGTCGCGACCAGACGCGCCTGACCACGGTGTCCAGGCGGAATAGTCCGCGACGATGGTCTCCACCCAACGCAGCGGCCGGTGGGCGTGGAACCACGAGCTGAATCGCTGGTAAAGGCGTTGTGTTTTCATCGTGCTTGGCCGCAGGACGGTCATCGGTGGTGTGTCACTCAATCGGGCGCAAAGTTCCCCCGGGAAGAGCAGGACCCGAGCCAAACGGTTCAGGCATAGCTGACGGCGGGCTGGCCGTGGGTCGCGCGCGGGTTGAGGAAGAAATCGGCGCCCGTCTCGGCAGATCCGAATTCGGGACACGACTCGGCGAGTTTTTCGCGCAGGTATTCGCGGGCGCGGGCGATGCGACTCTTGACCGTGCCGATGTTGATGCCGAGGGCGCGGGCGATCTCCTCATAGGAAAGATCGAGGACATTGCGCATGGTGAGGATCTCGCGATGCTTGCGATCCAGACGTTCCATGCAGGCGGCGACGAGCGCAGTGAATTCGCTGGTGGCCGTCTCCTGCGCCGGATCGTGGTCGCCGGCCGCGATGAGGTCGGCGAAGGTCGCGTCGGAATCGTCCGCGAGCGGGCGATCGAGCGAGACCCAGTTGTGGCGCCGGCGGCGGAAGAAATACCAGTACCGGTTACGGGCGAGGTTGAGGGCGATCCGATAGAGCCAGGTGGCGAGCGAGGAATCGCCGCGAAAACGGTCCAAGCCGCGGTAAGCGCGGATGAAGGTATCCTGGGTGACCTCTTCCGCGTCCGCCGCGTTGCGAAGGAGATTGAAGGTCAGCCCATAGATTCTGCCGCGGTACCGGGCGACAATCTCATTGAAAGCGGATTCATCCCCGGCGATGAACTTGCGCACGAGGCCCGCGTCGACGGCCGCTTCGCTAGCCTGGACTTCCTGGTTGGCACGATTCTCAGGAATCGAGCGGAGAAGGACTGGAGGTGTGCTAGAAGACATAGAAGGAATGGATTTCCAATGCGCCCGTACTCTCACCTAGAACGATGCCAATCACTAGTGTCATCGGCATAAGATATTATTCAATAGGAGTTTAAAAAACTAGCTCCATTTTAACAGGCGGAGTTTTCATTGCAGATTGCGGAGGTGGCAACACCACCGACCGGCAATACGCACGCTGGCGGTCCGCGCTGTGGATTTTGCGCCGATGGAAATGGAAGGTGGAGATTTACGCCCGGGTGCCACCCGGAAAAGCCGGTGACGTTTGATCGAGGGTCAAAGAGTGGCGGATCGCGAAGCGGCTCGAAAGTGGCACGGGCAGCCTGCCCGCCGAAGCCTCCGGCGAAAGCTGGGTCCCGCCCGTGGTTCGCGCGAACAATGGCGGGATGCCCATGCCACTTGGCACGAGCTGCCGGCCGTGGTTCAGACGAACCCCAGACATGGGCAAGATGTCCATGCCACGCGGCCCGGGCGTCTGACCCAGGCGAGGCCGGCCATTCCGCGTGCCCAGGCTCGTTTCAACGCGGCGCCTTACCGGGCGGTCGCGCCGCCATTTGTCATCTATTAAATGACAAAACTTCCGGGAAACCGCCTCGCGACCTTGGTCATTTGATGGATGAAATCACGGGAGCTCCGGCATCGGCCAGAGGCCCCGGCCGCTTGGGACGTCCGACAACTTGCCGTTGGGCCCGGGGACCGCGGTTCGCCGCGTTTTTCCTTGCGCGCGCTTTTCTCGGGGCGAAGCATCGCCGCGCCTTTAACCGATTTACCGGATCATCCCGTGCCTAACGCTCTTGTGCTTCCTGATACCTCCCGCTACACGATCCTGGAGACCGAGTTGCTCGATCGGCTGGGTGGTTCCGTCGCCGGACTTTCTTCCGAACAGGCGGCGAGGATTCTGGCGGACGTCGGACCGAACACGGTGGCCTCGAGCGGCCGGATCTCCATCTGGCGCGATTTGTTGGACCGCTGCCGAAATCCGCTCGTCATCCAATTGCTGGTGATTGCGGTGGTCTGTTATCTGACGGGCGACATCTCGTCCACAGCGATCGTCGGCGGGATGATCTTTCTCAGCGTGTTTCTCTCGTACATCCAGGAGACCCGGTCGTCCCTGGCGGTGGAGAAGCTGCAGAAGCTGGTGAAGACGACCGTGACGGCGGTGCGCGACGGCCGGGAAACGGAGGTGCCGCTGGAGGAGATCGTGCCCGGCGACGTGGTCGTGCTGGCGGCGGGCAGCCTGATCCCGGCCGATCTGCGGATTATCTCGGCCAAGGATTTCTTTGTCACCCAGTCGGCGCTGACGGGGGAATCCATGCCCGTGGAGAAGAACGCGGAGACGAGTCAGCCGGCGGGGCGCACGCCGTTTGAGTTCTCCAACGCCTGTTTCATGGGAAGCAATGTCCTCAGCGGCGCGGCGCGCGGCGTGGTGCTGACGACGGGGGCCCGGACCTATTTCGGCTCCCTGGCGGAGAAATTGCTGTCCAAGCGCGACGCCACCAGCTTCGACAAGGGCATAAGCGATTTCACCTGGCTGATGATCCGTTTCATGGCTGTGATGGTTTCGATCACGTTCCTCATCGTCGGGCTGCGGGACCACAACTGGATCGAAGCACTGCTGTTCGCGTTGGCGGTGGCGGTCGGACTGACCCCGGAAATGCTGCCGATGATCATCACCGTGTGCCTGTCCAAAGGAGCGCTGATGATGGCCCGCAAGAAGGTGATCGTTAAGCATCTGCACGCGATCCAGAATTTCGGCGCCATGGACGTGCTCTGCACGGACAAGACTGGGACGCTGACCCAGGATCATGTCGTGCTGGAGCGCTATGTGGACGTGACCAACCGGACCAGCGAGGACGTCTTGCGCTACGCCTACATGAACAGCTTCTATCAGACCGGGCTGCGCAACCTGCTCGACCGGGCGATCCTGGCGCACACGGAATTGGACGTCGAACGCAACTGCCGCAAAGTGGACGAAATTCCGTTTGATTTCAAACGGCGCCGGATGTCGGTGGTCATCGACTACGAAGGCCGCCACGTGCTGATCTGCAAGGGCGCGGTCGAGGAGGTCAGTGCGGCGTGCGAGAATTACCAGGTGGACGAGGACATCAATCCCTTGATCCGGCTCATCCGCGACGATTTGATGGACGAGTATCGCAACCTGAGTGCCCAGGGGTACCGGGTGCTCGCCATCGCCTATCGCGAGTTTGACCGCACGAAGCAGGTGTTTTCCGTCGCGGACGAATCCGAGTTGATCCTGCTGGGTTACGTCGCGTTTTTTGATCCCGCCAAGGATACATCAGCCCGCGCGATCGAGGCGCTCTCCCGCGCCGGGGTGGCGGTCAAGATTCTGACCGGCGACAACGAACTGGTGACGCGCAAAGTGTGCCGCGATGTGGCGATGTCGATCACCAAGGTCGTCACCGGTCCGCAACTCGCGGCGCTGGACGACGCCGCCTTTGCCCGGGAGGTGAACGAGGCGAACGTGCTCGCCCGCCTGACTCCGGACCAGAAGGAGAAGGTCATCAAGACGCTGCGATCCGCGGGTCACGTCGTGGGCTTCCTGGGCGACGGCATCAACGATGTGCTCGCGATGAAGGCCGCCGACGTGGGCATTTCGGTGGACACCGCCGTCGACGTGGCGAAGGAATCGGCGGACATCATCCTCCTCGAGCGGAGCCTCCTGGTGCTGGAGGACGGAATCATGGAAGGCCGGAAGGTGTTCGGCAACATCGTCAAGTACCTCAAAATGGGGGCCAGCTCCAACTTCGGGAATATGTTCAGCGTCGTCGGCGGCTCCTATTTTCTGCCGTTCCTGCCCATGGCTCCGGTGCAGGTGCTCATCAACAACCTGCTCTACGATTTCTCGCAGGTGGGCATTCCGCTCGACAACGTCGACCAGGAATACCTGATGAAACCGCGGCGCTGGAACATGCGCAGCATCCGCAATTTCATGTTTTTCATCGGGCCGATCAGCTCCATCTTCGATTATGCGACGTTCTTCCTCATGCTCTACTTTTTCGGCTGCGCGGCCTTCACCGCACCCGGAACCGGGGAGGCGAACCGGGCCTACCTGGAGAAGCTCTTTCACACCGGCTGGTTTGTGGAATCGATTCTGACGCAAACGCTGATCGTCCACATCATCCGGACCCAGCGCATTCCTTTCATCCAAAGTCGGGCGAGCAAGACCCTGATGTTCGCCACGGTGACCATCATGGCGATCGGCGCGTGGCTGCCTTATTCCCGGCTGGCGCATTTCTTCGGGCTGGTTCCGCTGCCGCCCCTCTTCTTCGCGTGGACCGCGGGCTTTCTCCTCGCCTACAGCATCCTGACTCATACCGTGAAAACTTGGTTCTACCGGCGCTTCGGCGCAGATTGATTTATGCGCAGCATCCTGACGGCACTCCAGGAAGGACGCCTCTTTGAACTGCCCGAGGCCGGCAAGGCCCGGGCTCTCGAATTCCTCGCCCGGATTCTTGACGCCAATCCGGACATCGAGGTCGGGACCGACACGATCGAGGAAATTCAGCAGCGGGAGGAGGAGTGCAACACGGGGATCGGCATGGGGG
>DASRKV010000318.1:0-13623 GCA_035648795.1 Opitutaceae bacterium | reverse complement strand
CCGAGGATCGTCCAGTTTTGCGACGTTGACTCGATCGTGTCTCCCCTCAGCCCGTTTTCGAGCAACTCGCACGCCCGGGCGTACTGATTGATGTTGGAGTACAGGCCGACGAGGTTGAAATTGTCTTTGGGCGTCGTCATGAAGCCCAGCTTCTGCGCGCGTTCGATCGTCACGATCGCCCGCACGTTGTAGCTGAAGGCAACCGCCGGGTCCTTCTTTTCGTCGGCCGCGCTGGCGAGCTGTAGATACATCGACGCCAACTGTTGCCAGTAATTCTTGTTATCCGGCTTCTGCTTGACCTCAAGTTCGAGGTATTCCGTCGCTTCCTGAAAACGATCAAGCTGGTAAAGACCCGCGATCTTCATCTGGTAGAACGTATCGCGGGGACGGGCGACCGACCGCAGGCCATTGTCGATCCAAGTCATGGCCTTTTCCATCATGGCCTTGTCCATCTTCTGCTCCGGCCCGGTTTCTAATCCCTGGCCCAAGGTGAAATAGACCACGGCGACATAGTAGAAGCTGTCTTGATTCATTGACCGGACGTCGGCGTTCTCCAGCCATCGACCGAGCGCTTCCACGGTCTTGGCGAAAAATCGCGACTTGGCCGCGGCATCCTTCGTGGTCACCGCTTCGTTGAAGCTGAGCTGGGAAATATTATAGAGCATGTCCTGCACATCCTTCTGCCCGTAATAGTGCTTGCGGTCGTTGACCGCCAACGCTCGTTCCATATTTTGCAGGCCGAGCGTCATATTATTCTTATTCTGAAAATATATCTGGGATTCGGCACGATACACATACACCGCATCGTAGCTGTCCGCCGGCACTTTGGCCAAAATCCCGTCGAGGATCGTCAGCACTTTATCCCAATCTTTCGCTTCAAAAGCGGGGCGGAAGTCGCTGTTCAGCGTGTCGCTGGTGTCGGAACTAAGTTCCGGGGCAGGGGGCGGTTCTTGCGGCGCGGCCCGGGCCGTGGACAAACTTGCGCCCAGCGCCAAGGCCACCAGCACTGCTTTCAAACGGGAATGGGTCCTGAACAAGGCCATGAGGAAAGACAAACGGATATGCTGATCAATCGGTAAGGGTAAACTCGAGGGGGACCGACATCCTGGTATTCACCGCCTTGCCGCCTCGCCGGCCCGCCTTGAACTTCCATTTGCTGACCGCCTGGACCGCCGCCGCGTCGAATTCGCGGTGCGTCGAGCTGATGACGTAGGCGTCGCGCACGTTTCCATCGGAGTCGCAGATGAAGCCGACGTTGACGGTGCCCGTGATGCCGCTCCGCTTCATTTCATAGGGATAATTCGGCGGCGGCTGGAGACGGGCCACCGGAATCTGATCGAGCTGATCCAGGTTGAAGAGATTGCTATATCCTTTGCCCCATCCCGGCGGCCGGGGATTGGCGGGGATGGTGACGACGCCTTTGGACGTCGCGACGCCCGGCGGGGGCGGAGGCTCCGGCGTCATGACGAAGATGGCGTTCGGCATGACGTTGGGAATCTCGACCAACGAGGGCGGGGCGATCGACGACACCACGGCGTCCTCGTCCTGCGGAGTCTCATCCGGCTTGTTCTTCTCCGGCTCTTCCGGCGGAAGCGTCGGCATCTCGATCTTGATGACATCGGCCGCCGCAACCGCCTTCTTCTCCGGCACTGACGGCGCCTGGGTCAGGAAGAGGAAGCTCCAATGCACCAAAACCGCTACCGAAAGTCCAATGACGAGGTCCTTGCGCATGAGTGATTACGCTGTGGTTAAGAGATCTGGTGGTCGGATTACTTCCCGGTCGGGCGGGTGCGGGTCTCCATCGACACTTTGGCAATGTGAGCCTTGCGGACTTCGTCGAGCACTTTCACGGTGACGCCCCATTTGGCGCGGTCATCGCCGGCCACCAGCACCCGCGCCGCGTCAATTCCGCCTTGGGTCTGCCGGATGAACTGTTCGAGCCGGGGGGCGAGCTCGTCGATATCGATCAGCTCTTTGTTCAAATAGAGGTTGCCCTGGTCGGACACCTGGAGGGTGAGAAGATCCTTGGGTTGCTCGGGGTTCGGATTCTGCTCCGTGCTGGCAAACGGCAGGTCGACCGGCACGGACTGAATCCGATTGAGCGAAAGCGTGAACAGGACGAATGTGGCGAGCAGGAAGAAGATGACATCGATCAGCGGGATGATCTCGATGCGGACCTTCTTGCGGGTCCGAAGTACAATGCGGGTGCCTTCCATGAGGAATCGTGGTTCGCCAGCTTGTCAGCTACCTGGATGACGATGAACCGGCGGGTTTCTTAGAGGAATGTGGTCGCATGCTCCTACTTGCTCTGGAAGATGCGGGTCTCGATGTAAATTTTCGGGATCTGGGCGAGGCGCACCTGGTCGACGACATAGACGACCTGGGCAAACAGCGCCCGCTCGTCGGCGTTGATCAGCACGCGGGGATCGGATTCCTCGATTTTGTACCGCTGAATGCGTTCGAGAAAGTCGTCGAGGGTGATCACATCCTTGTTCCACGCGAGCGTGCCTTCGGCCGTGACGGAAAGCGTGACCGTGCCGGCGGTATCGCGCGGAATGCTGGTCTCCGACGTCGGCAGCAACACGGACAACCCGCCCGTCTTGTTCAACGAAAGCGTAAAGAGAACGAACGTGGCGAGCAGGAAGAAGATGACGTCGATCAGCGGGATGATCTCAATCCGCGCTCTCTTCCTGACACTGGGGACGGTTGCACGACCACCATGCATGATTTCGGAAGGGTTGGTTGTTGCTCAGTCGACGGGGTCGCCACAGACCGACGGGATCCCGCGGAAGCTCACTCGCTGGCGGGAAGACCCGCTTCCGACTTCTTGATGATCAGTTCGAGGGCGTTGGAAACGTCCTCCACTTCGTGACGGGCCTCCTCGAGACGAGCATTGAGAATGTTGAAGGGGAAGAGGGCGCTGACGGCGATGAACAGACCGCAGGCGGTGGCGATCAGCGCCTCGGCGACACCACCGGTGATCCCGGCGGCCTTGGAGGCAATGTCGCCGCCGCTGCCGAGCGAGCCGAAGGTGCCCATCATGCCGGTGACCGTGCCGAGCAGACCGAGGAGCGGGGCTGCCGTGATGACCGTATCCAGCGTGGCCAGACCCTGCTGAAAGCGGGCGAGCTCCTGATTCGAGGCGCGGATGAAGGCGTTGGACAGGGAGGTGTCCTTGTTCGACAGCGCGTAAACGAGCACCCGGGCGACAAAGTCCTTGCTCTTCTTGCCCAGTGCCACCGCTCCTTCGATGTCGCGGCCCTCGACCTTCTCCAGCACCTTTTCCACCAGCTCATGATCGCGGGAGGCGTTTTCTCGCACGATGAACAGGAGGCGCTCCACGACGACCGTCAGGCCGACGAACGACAAGGTGATGACCGGCCACATCACGGGTCCCCCCGCTTTGAACAACTCCATCGGAGTTTTTCCCATGAGTAAATTAAAGGCCAGAGGCAGATACGATGTAATCATGATCGGATGGTGGATAAATCCAAGGGTGGTGGGTGGTTAATAAGAAAGAGAAACGGGCCGCAGGCGCAGAGGGGCAGATCGCGAGCGCTACAGGCAAAGGCACTCGGATTCAATGTTCAAAAGGCGGGTATCGATAGCAACAACGTCGTCGATGGGGAGGAAAAAACGTCGGGAGGGTTGATTATTAGGAAAGGAAAGTTGTCAAGGACCGTTATGTAATATCACTCGGAGCGCTTCGCAAACAGAGCAGCAAAATCATGTCTGCCGGGGCAAATCCTGGCACGCGCGACGAGCGGCCGGCCAACGAACTGAGCGGCGAGACTCCAATACCGGGGTGATAGTTCAAGGGTGACGCGGGAAAACTTGGTTTCACGGACCTGCCGCTGTCAATGCACTTTCTCGGATTTCTGACCAGGCGCCAACCCGCGGGCCGGAAATGGCTGCCCGACTAGGACTCGAACCTAGACAAACGGAGTCAGAGTCCGTTGTGCTACCATTACACCATCGGGCAGTGAAACCCTTCATTTCCGGCGACACCAATTCGCCGGGCGGCGTTCTGTGCGGTGGCCGCGGGGCGGGCGTCGTCAAGGGCAAGCATGGAGCCGGCGATGGGATTCGAACCCGCAACCGCCTGTTTACAAAACAGGTGCTCTGCCATTGAGCTACGCCGGCGTGTGTCACCGACAATCGAACAAGGAAATGCAAATAACAACCAAACCACCCCAACCACGGCTCGGAGAGGAGAGATTGGTGGCTCCCTGGGGACTCGAACCCCAAACCTACTGATTAAGAGTCAGCCGCTCTACCAATTGAGCTAGGAAGCCAGAGAGGAAGGGTCAACGCTCAACATCAACGGAGGGATGTCAACCCGTTTTCAGCTCGTGAAGCCGGAAATCTGCCGCGCCGGCGGCGGGTGATCAGGAAGGGGAAGAATTCCCCAATCCGGCGCACCATCGGAAGGCGATCAACCGGGCAGGCCGGGGCATTTTGCCGCGGAATCGCTTACCAGCCCCGGTGCGCAGTTTCCCCTTGCCAATGCCGTTGGCGTCGCTTGTCCTGACCGGCTCCGCTCGTCGGAATCATCTCATGCAAAAGACCAAGAAGTCCGTTGCGAAACGTTTCAAGCTTTCCGCCCGCGGAAAGCTGATGCGCCGCACCCCTGGCTTCCGCCACCTGCTCTCCGCGAAGACGAACAAGCAGAAACGTCGCGCTTCGAAAGACAAGCTGGTTGCCCCGGGCCACGCGGCGGCGCTCAAGCGCTGTCTGCCGTTCGGCCTCTAGGCGCCGCCCAACCACCACTTCGCCCGGCGGGTGATTTCTCAGGCGACCCGCCGGCGACTCTAACCACCCTCCAACATGCCTCGTGCCACCAACTCCCCCGCGTCGCGCAAACGGCGCAAGAAAGTGCTGAAATACGCCAAGGGCTATTTCGGCAACAAATCCAAGCTCTTCCGCTACGCCAAGGAGGCCGTCCAGCACGCCTGGCAGTATTCCTACGCCGCGCGGAAAAAGAAGAAGGGCAATTGGCGCGCCCTGTGGATCGTGCGCGTCAACGCCGCCTGCCGCAATGCCGGGATCAGTTACAGCCGCTTCGTCGAAGGGTTGAAGGCCGCCGGCATCGAACTCGATCGCAAGGTCCTGGCCGACCTGGCGGTCCATGACGAGGTCGCGTTCGGCACCCTGGTGCAGAAGGCCAAGGCCGCGTTGCAGGCCAAGACCGCCGCGAAAAGCGCCTGAGCGCGTTCGCCGGCGCGGTGCCCGCGCCGCAGGTTCCTCTCGCCTTCCGGTTTCCAAACTATTTCACTGGGGACGGGCCTCGTTGCGGGCCCGTCCTTTTCATTTTTGACGATGCAAGACCAACTCTCCGCCCTGTTGAACAAGGCCCGCACTGAGTTCGCCGCTCTCCGCACCCGTCCGGAATTCGAGGCCGCCAAGGCCCGCTTCGTCGGCCCCAACGGCGAACTGACCGCCCTGATGAAACAGATGGGCGCGGTGCCCAAGGACCAGCGCCCCGCGCTCGGCCGGTCGATTAACGAAGCCAAGGCGCAATTGCAGGCGCTCTTCGACCTGACCCTGCGCGCGATCGAGGACGCCGAGATCACCGCGCAGCTCGGCCCCCCCGAGGATCCTTCGCTGCCGTCACCCGACGGCGGCCCCGGCACGTACCACCCGCTGACCCTCGTGCGCGAGGAGATGTGCCGCATCCTGCGCAAGGTCGGGTTCACCGTGGCCGACGGCCCGGAGGTCGAGACGGAATTCTACTGCTTCGACGCGCTGAACACCCCGCCCGGTCATCCCTCCCGGGAGTTCACCGATACGTTCTACTTCCCTGACACCGCCCGCTTCGCCAACGTCTCCCGCCGGGTCGAGGGCGAGAAATACCTCCTCCGCACCCACACCTCCTCGGTGCAGATCCGCACGATGCTGCAACAGGCGCCCCCGGTGCGGATCGTGTCCCCCGGCCGCACCTTCCGGCGCGACACGACCGATGCGACGCACAGCGCCAATTTTCATCAGCTCGAATGTCTTTATGTCGACCGGAACGTCACGGTGCGGGACCTCAAGGCGTTGCTGGACTACATCTTTGCCTCGCTCCTGGGGCCGGAGACGAAGACGCGCTTCCGCCCGCATTATTTCGGCTACACCGAGCCCAGCTTCGAGGTCGACCTGTCCGCGAAACACCTGCCCAAGGTCAACAAGGAGTGGATCGAGATCGGCGGCTGCGGCATGGTTGATCCCTCCGTGTTTGAGGCGGTCGGCTATGATCCGAACGCCTGGACCGGCTACGCCTTCGGCATGGGCCTCGAGCGCCTGGCCATGATGCTCTACGGGATCGATGACATCCGCTATTTCTACCAGAACGACCTGCGGTTCCTGACGCAATTCGCCTGAGGCAGTAGCGCGTATATCAATGGCCTGGAACGGCACGCCTCCTGACCTACTCGCTACCCGCTACTAACCGCTCGCTACTTTCCTTCCGTGAAAGTCTCCCTCCACTGGCTCAAGTCCTACGTTCCGCTCGACGCCTCCGTCGACGAGATCACCCACGCGATCACCTTTCTTGGCTTCGAGGTCGAGCAGGTCCTCCACACGGGTCTTCCCCCGCTGGCGCACGTCGTCGTGGGCGAGGTTCTGACCCGCGAGAAACACCCCAACGCCGACAAGCTGACCGTGTGCTCGGTTGACGTCGGCCCCGCCGGCGGCCTGAAGACGATCGTCTGCGGCGCGCCCAATCACCGGGTCGGCGATCGGGTGCCCGTCGCGCTTCCCGGCGCCGTTCTGCCGGGAGGTGTCGTGATCAGGCAATCCAAGATCCGCGGCCAGCTTTCCGACGGGATGATGTGCTCGCCGGACGAACTCGGCCTCGGCGGCGCCCATGAGGGTTTGCTCATCCTCGACGGCCGGCCGCCGCTCGGGGCGCCGATCAACGAGGTGCTGCCGCCCGGCGACGTCGTGTTCGACGTTGAGATCACTCCGAACCGGCCCGACGGCCTCTGCCACCTCGGCCTGGCGCGCGAACTGGCCGCCTGGTTCCGGCAGAGCCTCATCTACCCGCCGGTGAAATTCACCGGACTGCCGGCCGGCGCGCCGGAACGGCGCGATTTGCTGGAGGGTGTGTCCGTCGAATCCGAGGAGGATTGCCCGCTTTACACGGCGCACGTCATCGCGGGCGTGAAGATCGGCCCGAGTCCGGCCTGGCTGCAGGAGCGCCTCAAGGCGGTCGGCTTGCGCCCCATCAACAACGTCGTCGATGTCGGCAACTACGTCATGCTGGAGAGCGGCCAGCCGGTGCATGCCTTCGACGCCAGGAAGATCGGCGGGAGCCGGATCGTCGTCCGCCACGCCCGCAACGGCGAGAAGCTCGTCACGCTCGACGGCAAGGAGCGCCTGCTCAACAGCCGCATGCTCGTCATCGCCGACGCCGCCAAGCCGCTGGTCATCGCCGGGATCATGGGCGGGGCCAACGCGGAGGTCGACGATACCACCACCGACCTCGTGCTCGAGGTTGCCTACTTCAAGCCCTCGTTCATCCGCTGGACCTCGCGCAAGCTGGGCCTCTCCACCGACAGCTCGTACCGCTACGAACGCGGCGTGGATCCGCACACGCTGCTGGAGGACGCGCACCGCGCCATCGACCTCATCCTCGAGACCGCGGGCGGGCAGGTCGTGGGGCCGTGCTGCAAGGCGGGCGAAGACCGGCCGTGGAATACTGAGATCACCCTCACCCCGGCCTACGTGCGCCGCCAGCTCGGTTTTGACGTGGCCGACGGCGAGATGAAAACCGCCCTCGCCGCGCTCGAACTGCCCGTCGTCCGGGACGAACTGACCGCCGACGGACAGCCGCAATGGACGGTGTCGGTTCCCAGTTGGCGCAGCGATCTCGATCGTCCCATCGATCTGGTGGAAGAAATCCTGCGTCTGCATGGCACCGATCGCATTCCGCCGAGCCCGGTGAACGCCCCCGGCCTGTTGGGCGACGATGATCCCGTGGTGATTTTCAACCGCCGGGCGACCGACTATCTCGTGGGCCAGCATTTCCACGAATGTGTCAACTATACCCTGCGTTCGGCGACGGAGATCGGTCAGTGGATGTCCGCCACCGCGGTTCAGGAACTGGCGCTGGCGAATCCATTCGTCGAAGACCAGTCGCACCTTCGCTCGTCGCTGCTGATCGGGCTGCTCCAGTCGCTCAAGCTCAACCAATCGCGCGGCACCGGGGTCACCCGCCTGTGCGAGATCGGACGGATCTTTGTGGAAAGCAACGGTCAGGTCTACGAATGCGCCGCCGCCGGGTTCGTGGAGGTTCAGACCAGGGAGAGTGCGCGGCAATGGCTCAAGCGTGCGCCCGCCGATTTCTACACCGCGAAGAACCGGGTGCAGGTCCTGGCCACCCATGCGGGAGTGGAGCTGTCGGCGTTCCCCGGCACACCCGTCTCGGGCGCCTACTTCGGGTGGCAGGAGGGCCATTCCGCCGCCATGGGCGACCTGCCGACGCACGGCTTCGAGGCGCGGTTCGGACTGATGAATCTCGCCATGGTCCGTTCGCTCGGCATTGACGGTCAGGTCATCGCCGGTCTCTTCGTCATCCTGCCCGGGAAACTCGCGGCGAAAGGCGGGCCGCGGCGTTTTCAGGATTTCAGCCAGTATCCCCCGGCGTTGCGGGACATCGCCCTGGTGGTCGATGCGGCCGCTCCGGCCGAAGACGTGCGCCGGAAGCTGGCCCGGGCCGCGCAATCCGCGGTCGGCGGGTCGTTTGCCGTCGAACGGGTCGCCGTCTTCGATGTCTACCAGGGCAAGGGTCTGCCCGAGGGGAAGAAAAGCCTCGCCTTCTCCCTCATCCTCCGGGCGGCCGACCGCACGCTCACCGACCCGGAGGTCAACGCGGCGTTCGCCAAGATCCAGCAGGAAATCACCGCCGACGGCACGATCAGCGTGCGGGCGTAGGCGCCGACAACGATTCTGCCATGTCCGCTTCCACCAAGATCGACATCGATTACGTGGCGAACCTCGCCCGGCTCGCACTCACCGAGGCCGAAAAGGAAATGTTTTCGCGCCAACTCGGAGACGTCCTCCGCTACATCGAGAAACTGAGTGCGGTGGACGTGTCCCAGGTCGAGCCGACCGCGCATGCGTTCCCGGTTGCGAACGTCTGGGCGGAGGACGTGCCCCAGCCGGGTCTGCCGGTGGAGGCGGCGCTCAAGAACGCGCCCGCCCAACGCGACAACATGATCGTGGTGCCGGTGGTGGTGGAATGATCCCGGAGAGTAGCGAGTAGCGAGCATGGCGGAGAAATCCCAATCCTTTCGCGATGTTCTCGACTGGCAAAAGGCGCATGCGTTTGCTTTGGCTGTTTATCGTTGCACCGAGGCTTTCCCCAAGCACGAGCTGTTCGCTCTCACCTCGCAACTTCGCCGCGCCGGCGCCAGCATCCCTTCGAACTTTGTCGAAGGTTTCCGTAAGCGCACCAAGCCCGACAAGCTCCGTTTCTACAATATTGCCCAAGGTTCTGCCGATGAATGGCTCTACCAGTTGATCCTGGCCCACGATCTCCAATACGCCGATACCACATCGCTTCCAGCGGACCTCGACGAAGTCTCTCGCCTCCTTCAAGGCTATATCAACGGGCTCGAACGCAACAGTTCCTGATCTACCCGCTGCTCGCTACCCGCTACTGTCCCCGTGTCCTCCGAATTGATCTACCAACCCGCCACGGAACTCGCCGCGTTGCTTGAAGCGCGCCGGATTTCATCGGTCGAACTCACGCAGGCGTTCATCGACCGCACGCGCGCCGTCGACGATCGCGTCAAGGCCTTCAACTCCTTCGACGAGGCCGATGCCCTGGCCCAAGCCCGGGCCTCCGATGCGCGCCGTGCCGCCGGCCAGGCGAGGGGAGCGCTCGAGGGCATCCCGGTGGGTTTGAAAGACGTCATCGCCGTGGCCGGTCAGCCGCTGACCTGTTCCAGCCGGATGCTGGCGGATTTCGTTTCTCCTTATGACGCGACGGTCACCGGCCGGCTCCGGAGCGCCGGGGCGATCCTGTGGGGTCGTCTGAACATGGATGAATTCGCCATGGGTTCGTCGACGGAGAACTCGGCCTTTCAGACCACGTCCAATCCGTGGGATCTTGAACGGGTGCCTGGCGGCAGCTCCGGAGGGTCGGCTGCCGCGCTCGCCGCCGGCGAAGCACCGCTGGCGCTCGGCTCCGACACCGGTGGCTCCATCCGCCAGCCGGCGTCGCTTTGCGGCGTGGTGGGTCTCAAGCCGACGTACGGCCTGGTTTCCCGTTACGGGCTCGTGGCGTTTGCGTCGTCGCTCGACCAGATCGGACCGCTCGCGCGCACGGTCGAGGACGCGGCGCTGCTGCTCGGCGTCATCGGCGGACACGATCCGCTCGATTCCACCTCCTATCCCGCGGCGATCCCGGACTATCGAGCCGAGTTGAGAAAGACTCATGGTCCCTGGAAGCTTGGCGTGCCGAAGGAGTATTTCGGACCGGGACTCGATGCCGAGGTCGGCGACGCGGTGCGGACGGCGATCGAGTTCTACCGGGGCTCCGGTTGCGAGATCCGGGAGGTCTCATTGCCGGTGGCGGCGGACTACGCGATCGCGACGTACTACATCATCGCCACGGCGGAGGCGTCGTCGAATCTCGCGCGCTACGACGGCGTGCGTTACGGCCATCGGTCGAAAGATGCGTCCGACGCGATCGATCTCTACTTCAAATCGCGCGCGGAGGGCTTTGGCCCCGAGGTGAAGCGCCGGATCATCCTCGGGACGTACGTGCTGAGCAGCGGCTACTATGACGCCTTTTATCTGCGGGCCCAAAAGGTCCGCACGCTCATCCGGCAGGATTTTCTGAACGCCTACCGGGAAGTCGACGCGCTGCTCGCGCCGGTGGCACCGACGGCCGCGTTTAAGAAAGGGGAGAAGTCATCGGATCCGCTCGCGATGTACCTGAGCGACATTTACACCATCAGCCTCAACCTCGCCGGCCTGCCCGGCATCTCGATCCCTTGCGGGTTCACGCGCGGCGGCCTGCCCATCGGTCTGCAAATCATCGGCCAGCCCTTCCAGGAGGCCGGCCTGCTCGCGATCGCCCGCGCCTACGAGCAGGCGCATGTGTGGCACGAGAAACATCCAAGGCTGTGAAAATTTTTGCGTGCGGAATTTAGAATTTAGGAGTCAGAATCCAGTATGAATCGACCGACAGCAAAAAGCTTTACCGATCTGATAGTCTGGCAGAAAGCCCACGCATTCGTTCTCACCGTCTACCGAACGACGGAATCCTTCCCTCGATCGGAGGTCTATGGCTTGAGCTCACAGTTCCGGCGCGCGGCGACCTCAATCGCGGCGAATATCGCCGAAGGGTTCAAGAAACGCGGGGCGGCCGACAAGCTCCGTTTCTACAACATCGCCCAAGGCTCCTTGGAGGAGTGCCAATACTACCTGATCCTCGCCCGCGATCTTGGTTATGCGGATACAATCGCCATGCATCCGCAGTTGGACGAGGTCGCCAAGATACTCGAAAGTTATCGCTCCGCTGTTCTGGCTTCTAGCTCCTAACTCCTGGCTCCTGACTCCTGCATCCCACTACTCGCTACTTCTGATGTCCTACGAAGCCGTCATCGGTCTTGAGGTCCACGTGCAGGTCAAGACCCGCTCGAAGATGTTCACGCGCGTCGCCGCGGGCTACGGCGAACCGCCGAACACCTTGACCGACCCGGTGGTGCTCGCGCTGCCGGGCGTGCTGCCGGTGATGAACAAGGCCGCCCTCGACCGCATCGTCAAAGTCGGCCTGATGCTCGGCTGCGAGATCGCTCCGGTCTGCAAATGGGACCGCAAAAACTATTTTTACCCCGACAGCCCGAAGAACTATCAGATATCCCAATACGATCAGCCGATCTGCCGGGGCGGAGCGATCGAGATCGAACTGCCCGGTGCGTCGCGCAATCTCCTGGGCGAACACCAGCGGATTGCCCTCACGCGCATCCACCTCGAAGAAGACGTCGGCAAGCTCAACCACACCGGCCGCGAATCGCTGATCGACTTTAATCGGGCGGGAACGCCGTTGATGGAGATCGTCTCCGAACCCGCCCTGCACAGCGCCGAGGAGGCGTCCGCTTATCTCACCGCGCTCCGAACCGTGATGATTTACGGCGGCATCTCGGACTGCGATATGGAGAAGGGCCAGATGCGCTGCGACGCCAACGTCTCCATCCGCCCGACCGGGACAACGGCACTCGGCACGAAGGTCGAGCTCAAGAACCTCAACTCGATCTCGTTCGTGCGCGACGGCATTGCCCAGGAGATCAAGCGGCAGATCGCGGTCCTCGAGTCCGGCGGCACCCTCGTGCAGGAGACGCGCGACTACGACGGCCAGACCGGGACGTCGCAGTCGCTTCGTTCGAAGGAGATGGCGCACGACTACCGCTACTTTCCCGATCCCGACCTCATGCCCGTGAACGTCGACGAGGCGTGGAAGGCGGGCATCCGTGCCGAGTGTCCTGAACTGCCCTTCGACAAACAGCGGCGGTTCTTCGAAGCGTACCAACTACCCTATACGATCACCGCGGTGCTCATCCCGGACCGCGGGCTCTGCGACTATTTCGAAGAAGCGGCCACGCTTTCCGGCAAGCCTCAAGCCGTCGGGAATTGGATCGCGAACGACCTGCTGCGGGAACTTGGGGCCGCGAAGGCGACACTGGGCGAATGCCGGGTGCGTCCGGCGCACATCGCCGGATTGGTGAAGCTTGTCGAGGAGGGCGTCATCTCCAGCAGCATCGCCAGGGAGGTTTTCGTCGAGATGTTTCAGAGCGGCGAATTGCCGGTGGCGATTGTCGGGCGCAAGGGACTGAAACAGTCGACCGACGTGGCCGAGCTGGAGCGGTGGTGCGCCGACGCGATCGCGGCCAATCCGAAATCTGTGGCGGATTTCAAGGGCGGGAAGGAGAACGCGATCAACGCGATGAAGGGGTTCGTGATGAAGCAGTCGAAAGGCAAGGCCAACCCCCGGCTCGTGGACGAGATTCTCCGCGGGAAGCTGGCGCAGTGACTGGGCGGCGCCAGCCCATGACGGGTCGGGTGTGCGCGGCCGGGCTCGCGTCAGCGCGCCTTTTCCGCGGCCATCTCAGCGGCGTAGTTCGGGTTCTTCCAGCGGAACGACAAGGTGCCCATGTTCTTCCCGAGCGGATTCGGCTTCTCGTACAGGACGTCCTTGAGAATCCACGTTCCCTTCACGGCCTTTTGCTCGGGCGTCATGATCGAGAGCTGGATGCTGCGGCCCGGGGCGATGGGTGAGAGGTCGCTGTAGCCGGAATCGGCGGTGACGCCGGCCAGCGCCTTTCCGTCCCCGTCGAAATACACGACCGTGCCCATCAATGCGCTGATGGGCACGTCGGAGACGTTCGTGACCTTGAGGGTGAAAGTCGGCGCGATCGGGCTGATGCTCCGCGAAAGGGAGGTCACCTCGACCGGCGCCTTGCCGGCTTTGATGAGTTGTTCGATGGGCGTCGTGGCGACGGCTGGCTCGCCATCATTTTTGCCGCAGCCGGCAAGGCCAGCGAGCATTGGGATGACCAGGAGCGCGAGGAGGGAACGGCGGGGTTTCATGGGGGTATGGGACGGGCTTCCCAGGGTGGGGAAACGCAAAAC
>DASRKV010000317.1:0-8188 GCA_035648795.1 Opitutaceae bacterium | reverse complement strand
CCGCCAGGAGCTGCAGAACTTCATTTCAGCCGAACTGCGCAAGCAGGGCTACCAGCAAGTGTTCACGCCGCACATCGGCCGCCTCGAACTCTACAAGACCAGCGGCCATTTCCCGTACTACAAGGACGCGCAGTTTCCGCCTCTCATCGATCAGGAGGCCTGGGCCCGCGTCGCCAACGAAGGCTGTTCCTGCGCGGAACTCACGCACCGCGTCGAGGCGGTGTCCGCCCGGTTCGCCGCGCAAATCAACGAACGCGCCGGCCGCGAGGTCATCAGCGCCAGCCGGATTCTCCCCGACGACAAGCTTGTCGAGGGCTTCCTGCTGAAGCCGATGAACTGTCCGCATCATATCAAGATCTTCGCGTCGCAGCCGCATTCCTACCGCGACCTGCCCGTCCGCCTCGCCGAGTTCGGCACGGTCTACCGCTGGGAACAGTCGGGCGAGCTCAACGGGATGACGCGCGTCCGCGGATTCACCCAGGATGACGCCCACTTGTTTTGCACCGAGGACCAGGTGCCCCAGGAGATCGTCGGCTGTCTCTCGCTCGTCAAGATCGTCCTCGCGACCCTCGGCATGTCCGATTACCGCGTCCGCGTCGGGCTCCGCGATCCTGACTCGGCCAAGTACATCGGCGATCCGGCCAACTGGGACAAGGCCGAGACCGCCTGCCGCGACGCCGCCAAAACCCTCGGCGTGTCTTTCACCGAGGAGCCGGGCGAGGCCGCCTTCTACGGTCCGAAAATCGACTTCGTCGTCCGCGACGTCATCGGCCGCGAATGGCAGCTCGGCACAGTCCAGGTGGACTACAACCTGCCGCAACGCTTCGACCTCTCCTATATCGGCGCCGACAACCAGTCGCACCGGCCGGTGATGATCCACCGTGCACCCTTTGGCTCGATGGAGCGCTTCGTGGGGGTGTTGATCGAGCACTTCGCGGGCGATTTTCCCGCGTGGCTCGCTCCCGAACAGGCGCGCGTGCTGCCAATCAGCGACAAGATGATCGATTACGCCCGCGAGGTCGTCGCCCGGCTCAAGGCCGAAGGTTTCCGCGCCACCCTGGACGAACATGCGGACAAGCTCGGCGCCAAGATCCGCCGCGCCGAGATGGAGAAGGTGCCCTACGCACTCGTGATCGGCGGCAAGGAAGCCGAGGCCAAGTCGGTGGCGGTGCGTTCGCGCGCCCGCGGCGACGAGGGCATCATGCTCTTCGACGCCTATCTGGAGAAGCTCCGGACCGAAGTCGCCACGCGTGCCCTGCCCGACAAGAAGAAGCTGTAAGCGACAAACCTTGGGCCGCTTGGAGGACGGACCGTCCGACGAACTGCCGACGGTTGAGGCTTTCACAACCGCCCGCCGGATGGTAGGTTAGCGTCCATCATGCTGCGCTCTGAGTTTCCGCTTCGCACCGCGTCATGGCCGGCCGGTGTGCTGGCGTTCGTTTTGGGAGAAGCCTTCCTGGGCTTTCTGGCCATCATCGCGGTGGCGTTGACGCTTTTCCCGATGCTCTTCGCGGTCTCCCCCGCCGCCGCTTACGTGATCGAGGCGTTGCAGTGGCTGATCATCGGTCTGTTTGCGGTCGAATACGCGCTCGCGTTGGCTTGGAGCACCGACCGGCAGGCATTTCTACGGGATCCCTGGCGGTGGCTGGATCTGATTACGGTTGTCGTCCCGCTGGCCACCGTCCTGCCGAGCGTCTCGCATCTGTTGCGGTCCTCGATGATCCTGCGGCTCGTGCGCCTCGTCCGCATCGTCACCTTCAGCGTGCGGGCCAGCGGAATGATTGTCCGGCACGAGGCGCACCGGACGACGGCGGGCCCCGCCCTTCAGCCCACCCGGGTGACACTGCTGGGCCGGGAACAATCGGCCGACCTCACCTGGTCCGATTTCTGGAGCCAGCTGCAGACCGCCGATGAATCGTGGTACCATCTTCAACACCCGACGACCGAGGATCTCGCGCGCATCGCGGGCGCTGCCGGCACCACCGCCGAGGCGTTGCGCGCCCATCTGACGGGCGCCGGCTTTCCCCATATCGAAATCGTGGGCTCGTACTGCGGCTTCTTTGTCTGGTTGCCGGAACTGACCCCGGCGCGGAAGATCGTCCGCAACGGACTCTTCTGCTTGTTGAACGAGAAAAGGCTGCTCTCCTTTTCCCAAAATCCCACGACGTTGCTGACATCGATTCGTGCCGGGCCCCGCAGCGCGAGGACCGACGCCCAGCCGTTTTCTGAACGGATGACGCAGCTGTTCTTTCGCACCGCCCTCCGGCAAAACGAACAGTTGGTCGGCCTGTTCACCCAGGATCTGCGCCGCCTCGAAGAAGTTCCCGTCCGGGAGAGCCGCGCGCATTTTTTCGAACGGACTTTTCGCCTGAAAAAGGAGCTGTCCGCCGCCCAGACGGACCTCTGGCGGTTAAAGAGTCTGCTGGCCGAACTGGCGGAACGCCGGGTGTCCTTGCCGGGAATGCGCGCAGAGGCGGCGCCAGAATTCCAACGCATGGCGGACGACGCCGGGTTCCTCCACGACGCCATTGTCAACCTCCGCGAGGAGGTCCTCTCCCTGATCGATCTGCACATCAACGTCGTCTCGTTCGACATGAACCGCGTCATGCGCCTCCTGGCCGTGATCAGCGCGCTCGGGCTGATTCCGAGTGTCGTCGGCGGTTTGCTCGGGATGAACGTGGCGGGCAATCCGTGGTCGGTCACCTTGCCGCAGGTGGCCTTCGGCATCTGCTTCGGCATGGTGCTCGGACTGTACCTCTTCTTCGTCAAAGGCTGGCTGCGCTGATACCGGCCGGCCCGCGTCCTTGACGTGCCGGCAAACTCACCTAGCGTGGCGTCGGATTTTTGCTGCTGCAGAAAAATTATCTTCGCGTGATCCTGCAGTTCGACTTTCGCCTCTCGTCCCACGATCCATGAAGGCCGCGCACCTTGTTGAAATTGTGCAGGCGCTCAACGGCGCCGGGGTTCGCTATCTGGTCGTTGGGGGCCTGGCGGTCAATGCCCACGGTTTCCTGCGATACACGAACGATGTAGACCTCGTGATTCAGCTTGATTCGGCAAACCTGTTGACGGCCCTGCGTGCGCTGGCGGGGTTGGGCTATCGGCCAAAACATCCCGTCACGGCCGAACAATTTGCCGATGCCGGTCTCCGGGAGAGCTGGATCGAGGGGAAAGACATGCTGGTATTTCCATTGTGGGGCGACCAACGGGTGGAGACGCCGATCGACATCTTTGTCCGTGAGCCGTTCGATTTTGAAACGGAGTGGCCCAAAGCGGTGCGAGGTGAGGTTTCGGAAGGGGTCTTCGCTCCTTTTGTCGCTTTGGCAACGCTGGTAGCGCTGAAGCGAAAAGCGGGGCGGCCGCAGGATCTGGCCGACTTAAGCCAGCTCCGCCTGATCTGGGGAAAGGATCTACCAGATGAGTAAGGTCCGACATTTCTCTACCTTCGAGGAGGCTGCCCGGGATGCTTTGCAGATCGGTGCGCGCATGAGCCTGCCGGACAGAATCAGATGGCTGGAGGAGGCCGAGGAATTGGGCCTTCGGCTGCAGCGATGGCGCTGGCAGGCTGGGCTCAAGGTAGATCCCCGGTTGCAGCCGCTGTTTGAGATTCGTTATGGCCCTGCCCTCGCGGTCGCCGAGGAACGCGGCGACGATCCGCCAAACGGTCCGGCTTAGCAGTGCCAGCGTCTGCTACCGTTTCCCCATGGCGCTCGATCCGCCGGGCGCCAATCCTTTAGGGCAAATCCGACAAGGCTTTGGGTTTGGGGGTGGACGCCAAGGAATTGATCCCGGCGGTAGTCGGCAACTCCACCGTGAAGGCCGCGCCGCCAGTGGGCTGGTTGGCCGAGGTCACGCGGCCGCCATGGGCTTCCACCAACGCCTTGACCACGGCCAGCCCGAGGCCGAGGCCCCGCTGCGACCGGCTGTGGTCGCCCCGATAAAGCCGCTGCCAGATCTTTTCCTGCTCCTCCGCGGGAATCCCGGGTCCGGTGTCGCGCACCGTGAGAAAAACGCGGTTCTCCCGCGCTTCCGCCGCGAGCAAGACCTTGCCGCCCGCCGGCGTGTATTTCACCGCGTTGTCCACCAGATTCGCCACGACCTGGCGGAGCCGGGTCGGGTCGCCCTCCACACTCACGCCCGTGCCGGGGACCACCTCGACCGCGACCGACTTCTCCTCCGCGACCAGCGTGTAAAGTTCGGCGACGCCTTGCAGCAGTGCGCCCACGTCGACGCGCTCGCGTTCCAGTTTCAGCACGCCGTTCTCCGCCGCCGAAATGTCGAGCAGCGTTTCCAGCAGACGCTGGATCCGGTCGGTCTCCTCGATACAATCGGCGAGCGCCTCACGCAGCCCGTCCGGTTTATCCGTCTGCCGCAGCGCCATCTCGGCGCCGGCCCGCAAACGGGTGAGCGGCGTGCGCAGATCATGCGCCACGTTGTCGAGCGCCTCGCGCATCGCGCGCAGCAGATTGCCGTTTCGTTCCAGCAGCGTATTGAACTGGCGCACCAGTTCGCCCACCTCGTCGTTGCGCTGGACGCCCTCCACCCGGGCCGAAAGATCCCCGGTGGCCACGATGCGATGGGCCGTGGCCGCGACCGCGCGCACCGGCTTGATGGCGCGCCACGCCAGCCAGGCGCCGCCCCCGGCCGATAGCAGCACCGCCGCGGAGCCGGCCAGCCACATCGTGCGGCGCAACGGGGCCAGCAGGACGGCGCGGTTGTCCGTGCTGCGCGCGATCTGCAGGACCGCGCCATCCGACAGCCGGCGCGAGACCACCGCCAGGTCGCGCTGCTCGTCCCGCGGAATGCGCACGGTCTGCATGCGCTGGGCCTGCAACGCCCCCCAGCGGTCCGGCACCAGCACCTGCGTGTCGTCCTCGATCCAGTCGTCGGGCACCTTGGCGAACGTCACGTCCCCGCCCGGCCCGACGACGCGCACCAGCAACGACCGCACGTGAGGCTGCTGCTGCTCGCGTTCCAGCAGATTCCGCACGGCGGCGATCCCGCCGGTCTCGAATGCATCCGCATATTCGGCGGCGCGGATCTCGAGCGCCTCGCGCTCGCGCGCGTCGAGCGCGCGGGCCAGAAGGACGTAGATGACGACCAGCACGACCGCCGCGCCAATCCCGGACAACGCCGCGTGCCAAAGTCCGAACCGGAGGGCCAGCGAGCGTCCCAGCCAGTTTCGTTCAAACTTTGAGGACATAGCCGACTCCCCTGACGGTCTCGATCCGGCGGTGGTCCGGATCCACCTTGGCGCGCAGCCGGTGCACCAGGACGTCCACCACATTCGTCTGGGGATCAAAACTGTAATCCCACACATGTTCGAGAATCATGGTCTTCGTCACCGGGCGCCCGACGTGGCGCAACAGGAACGCCAGCAACGTGAACTCCTTCGGCTGCAATTCGATGAGCTGGCCGGCCGCGCGCACTTCCCGCGTCGCCAGATCAAGCGCGAGGTCGCCCGCCGCCAGCCGGGTGGCCTCCGGCACGCGGCTGGCCCGCCGGATCAACGCCTGCACGCGCGCCAGCAGTTCGGAAAACGCAAAAGGCTTGGTGAGATAATCGTCCCCGCCCGCCTGCAATCCGCCGATCCGGTCGTCCACGCTGCTGCGCGCGCTCAGGAACAGGACCGGCAGGACATTGCGGGCGGCGCGCAGGCGCCGCACGAGGCTCAAACCGTCCAGGCGCGGCAGCATGATGTCGACGACTGCCGCATCGAAAGCGGTGGTCTCGGCCAGGGTCAGTGCTTCGTCGCCGTCCCGCGCAACATCCACGGCGAATCCATGCTGCCGGAGGCCGCCCGCCACAAACGAGGCGATCTTGAGGTCGTCTTCCACCACGAGGATGCGCACGTCCATTGACTAGGAGATCCGAAGCCCGGCGTCTATGCTCAATCGAAGTGGCACGGGCGTCTCGCCCGTGGTGAGAAGGAATCCCCAGACAAGGGCAAGATGCCCATGCCGCCCGGATAAATAAAGAAAACCGCGCGCCCCGAAGGACGCGCGGGTTGCACAACTGACCTTCGTTCTCGTGTTAGGAGGATGGCTTGCCGTCAGTTTCATCCACCACGAGAAAATGAATGCCGCCGTGGCTCCAGAGCTTGAGCAGCGTCTTCTTGCTCTCGGCATGCTCGGTGAGCTTCACCGCGTCGTCGGCCGTCTGCACCGGGTGACGATTGATCTCCTGGATCACATCGCCTGGGGCCAGACCGGCCTCCGCCGCCGCGGAAGACGGATCGATGTTCGTCACCAGCGCGCCGTGGACGCGCGTCGGCACTTCGAACTCGTTGCGGGCCGCCGCGTCGAGATCCGCGACCTCCACGCCATCGAGGACGCCATTGTCCTTGCCGGAGGCGGCGGTGATCGTCTGTTTCTCGCCGGGGAGTTCACCGATGGTCACAGTGGCGGTCTCGTTCTTGCCGTCGCGGAGATAGCCGAGTGTCACCTTCTGCCCGGGCGCAGTGGCGGCCACCGCGAACTTCAATTCGCGGCTGTCTTTGAGCGGTTTGCCGTCGTACGCGAGCAGCACGTCGCCGCTTTTCAATCCGCTGTTGGCGGCCGGGCCGTCCGGTGTGACATCGGCCACCACCGCCCCGCTATCGGACTTGAGATGGAACTGATCCGCCAGATCCGGGCTGATGTCCTGGATCGTGACTCCGAGAAAACCGCGCACGACCTTGCCGGTGCTGACCAAGCTGTCGATCACATGGCGGGCGAGGTTTGCCGGAATGGCAAAGCCGATGCCCTGGAAGCCACCGCTCCGGCTGAGAATCGCGGTGTTGAGTCCGATCAGACGACCCTGCATGTCGATGAGCGCGCCTCCGGAATTGCCCGGATTGATGGCGGCGTCCGTCTGGATGAAATCCTCATAGTCCAGCCCGGTGGCCCCGGAGCGCCCCGTGCCGCTGACGATGCCGCTCGTCACCGTCTCGCCGATGCCAAAGGGATTCCCGACGGCCAGCACGCGGTCGCCCACCTGGACGTCGCTGCTATCCGCAAACGTGATGGCCGGCAGATCGTGGGCGTCGACCTTGATGACCGCGACGTCCGTTTTCTGGTCTTTGCCAATGACCTTCGCCGTCAGCACCCGACCGTCGTGCAAGGTCACTTTCAGGCTGTCCGCGTCGTCGACCACGTGACTGTTCGTGAGAATGTAGCCGTCGGCGCTGACGATGACCCCCGAGCCCAGGCCAATCTCCGGGGGCTGGCGCACAATGCGGCGCTGCCCGCCGCGTCCGCCGAAAAAGGGCCCGAAGAACTGGCGCAAATCCGGATCGTCGAACGGAAGCCCCCCATCGACCTGCATTTCCTTGGCGCGCTCGCGTGTCACCACCTTGACCACGCTCGGAGTCACGCGTTTGACGATCGGGCTCAGGGACAACAAGGGATCCTGCGCGCGCGGCAGCGCCGCCGAATCCACCTTGATGTTCACCGCCGGCTTGTCGTCGTGTTTTGCCTCGGCGGCCAGCCACGTCGTGCCGCCCGCCAGGAGGGCGACGGCCGCGAGGAGGAGCCAGCGCCGCGGGCGAGGAGATGATCGATCTGTATTCATGGTAAGGTTGTGATCCAAAGTTGGCGGGAGTTCTTGTCGCATGACCGGGAATATAGCCGATAAGGCTGACGGGCTTCTTGCCGGCACCTTACATTTCTGTAATTCGGCGGGCGCGCCTTCAGGCCGGAGATCCGCGAGGCTGTCCGGTCAAGGAAATGGCGGCGACGGCGCGCCGCCCTGCAGATATTCCGATTCTGGCGATCCGGGCGGACACGGCGGTCCGCCCCCCCGGAATCAGGATTCCGGAGACAAAAGTCGGATCCCAAACCGCCCGCCGAATCGGTCCGCGTCAGAGCGCGATCTCGCCGTGTTCACCCGTGCGGATCCGCACGGCTTCATCGAGCGGCAGCACGAAGACCTTGCCGTCGCCGATCTTCCCGGTCTTCGCCGACCGCACGATCGCCGCGATCACATTTGTCACGAGTTCGTCGGCGACGACGATCTCGATTTTGACCTTCGGCAGGAAATCCACTGTGTATTCGCTCCCCCGATAGATTTCGGTATGCCCTTTCTGGCGGCCAAAACCCTTGACCTCGGTCACCGTCAGACCCTGGACGGCCACCCCGGCGAGCGCGTCCTTCACCTCTTCCAGTTTGAACGGCTTGATGATGGCAACAATGAGTTTCATGGGTGGATC
>DASRKV010000316.1:0-4932 GCA_035648795.1 Opitutaceae bacterium | reverse complement strand
CGGGGATTACAGCCGGATCGGGGAAGCGTCCAACGGTTCCTTGGCTCGGATCACGACCACTTAGGGCGCAAACGCAGGAGAGTTGACCATCAACGCGGACAAGACCTACGAGTGGAAGGATCATCTGGGAACCAACACCGGGACATGGCGGCTGGCGACGAAGGAAGAGAATCCGAACGCAGAACCGGGCATCCGTCTGCTGAAGGCCTCAACGAGCGCATGGGATATTACCGTGTGCAAACGGGCCGGAGCGACCAATGGTCTCCCGGAGTCGGCTTACATCATGACCGGCGGATACAGCCAGACCGGCTACCGCATCAAGTGATAGCGGCTGGTCTTGGGGAACACGAGCGCCTTGCCGAAGGAGAGCCCGGCCGGCCCTGGATCAGACTTGCCCAATTGGCTTGGCCCTATTGACCGATGGGGAGAACCGGCTTTCTATCGGCGCCAGCCAGGCAATGGGGCTGCCCGATCGTGCCCCTGTCCGGCCGCAAAAAATTCAACTCGCGTCCTCATGTCCCGTACATCCCCAGGGTTCGGTAGATTTTCTCTGCCACTGTTTCTTGTCATCACCGGCCTGGCGGCGCCGGCCGAGGTGACCCCGGTTTTCCGGGATCCGGCGCAACCGGTCGAAGTGCGGGTGCATGATCTCCTCCAGCGCATGACGCTCGAGGAAAAGGTGGCGCAACTGCAATCCTACTGGACGGTGGATCCGCGAGCTTTTGACGAACAGGGTAACTTCGTCGGCGGCACCGATGCAGCGAGCCTGGTCAACGGCGCTGGTTCAGTGCGGTCCGGCGGTCCCGGCGCTTTGACCGACCGTTTTCTCAAGGATCCGCGGAAGGCGGTCCTGCGGTTCAATTCCATTCAGAAATATATGCGGGAAAAGACCCGTCTGGGGATTCCGGTTTTTGTCTTTGGCGAGGCGTTGCACGGTTACATGGCCACGGGCGCCACCAGCTTTCCTCAAGCGATCGCCTTGGGCAGCACCTGGGATCCCGCCCTGGTCGAGCGCGTTTTCACCGCGGCGGCACTCGAGGCCCGCGCCCGGGGCGTGCATCAGGTCCTCAGTCCTGTGCTCGATCTGGCCCGCGATCCCCGTTGGGGTCGTTTCGAGGAATGCTATGGCGAGGATCCCTACCTTGTCTCCCGGATCGGCATGGCCGCGATTTTCGGTTTGCAGGGCAGGGGAGAAACCATCGACGACCAGCATGTGGCCGTCACGCTGAAACATTTTGCCGGTCATGGTCAGCCGGAAGGCGGCCGGAACATCGCCCCGGTGAATTACTCGGAACGCGAGTTTCGCTCCAGTCATCTCTATCCTTTTGAAATGGCCGTGAAGGAGGCCCGCGCCCATGCGATCATGGCTTCCTACAACGAATGGGATGGCGTGCCGAATCATCTCAACCACCACCTGCTGACTGACATCCTCCGGCAGGAATGGGGGTTTGACGGCTTTGTGATGAGCGATGGTGGCGGCATGGAGGTGGTCTATGAGACCCATCTCGCCGCGACCGGCCCCGCCGAAACGGGAATTCTCTGCCTCGAAGCGGGGCTGGATTACGACCTGGGTGGCAAAGGCCGGTGTTTCTCCACGCTCGCTGGGGAGGCGAGGGCCGGAAAGGTTTCCCTCGCGGCGATCGACCGCGCCGCCGCCGGCGTGCTGCGCGTGAAGTTTCTCTGCGGTCTGTTCGAGAAACCGTATGCAGATGCGGATCAGGTCGAAAAAGTCACCAACACCGCCGGACACAAGGCGCTGGCCCGGCTGGCCGCCACCGAGGCGATGATCCTGCTGAAGAATGAGAACCACGTCCTGCCCCTCGATGTGGCGAAGATCAAGACCCTCGCAGTCATCGGGCCCAACGCGGCCGACATTCATCTCGGCGGCTATTCCGCCGTTCCCATGGAGGGCATCAGCGTGCTGCAGGGTCTCCGGGATTTCGCGGGCGGTGCCTGCAACGTCCTCTATGCCGAGGGCTGCAAACTCACGGCCAACCACGCCTCGGGATGGGTCGTGAATGAAAACCCCATGGCCAACGACCCCGCGGATGACTCGCGACTCATCGACGAGGCCGTGGAGGCGGCCCTGAAAAGCGACGCCGTGATCCTGGTGCTCGGCGAAAACGAGCTGCTCCGCCGCGAGGCCTGGAGCGAGGAGCATCGGGGCGACCGCGACACGCTCGACCTGGTCGGCCGGCAGCAGGAGCTGGCCCGGGCCGTCCTGGCCACCGGCAGGCCCGTGGTGGTGTTGCTCATCAACGGCGGACCGCTCGCGGTGAACACCCTGCAGGACCACGCCCCTGCCATCGTCGAATGCTGGTATCTCGGGCAGGAAACCGGCCGAGCCGTGGCCGACGTGCTCTTCGGCAAGGTGAGCCCCGGCGGGCGGCTGACGGTCACCTTTCCGCGCTCGGTCGGGCAGCTTCCCGCCTACTACGACCACAAGCCGTCGCTGTTCCGCAACTACACGCAGGCCGACTCGACTCCGCTCTATCCTTTCGGCTTCGGCCTGAGCTACGCGAATTTCGACTATCGGAACCTCCAGGTGGCGCCGGCGAAGATCGCGCCGGCCGGAGCCGCCAAGGTCTCGGTCGATGTGACGAACACCGGCACGATGAAGGCCGACGAGACCGTGCAACTTTACCTTCACGCGGTCGCCAGCCTGCCGACGCGCCCGGTCAAGGAATTGGAGGATTTCGCCCGCATCACGCTCAACCCCGGCGAGACCCGCACCGTGACCTTCGTGCTGACGCCGGACAAGCTTGGGGCCTTCGACCTGAACATGAAACGCAGGGTGCAGCCCGGCGACTTCGAGATCCTGGTGGGAAAATCCTCCGCGGATGGGCTTAAGGGCACCCTTCGGGTCGAGTGACCGGCCGGAAGTCATGAGCAAATATCAAATGCAGTCTTGGGATATGCTGGCCCAGACCGATCCGTATTGGGCCGTTCTAACATCCGACGATCGGCGGGGCAACCGCTGGAGTGAGGAGGAGTTCTTTGCGACGGGAGAAGCAGATGTTGCGGCGATCATGACGCGGCTCGCGTCATTGGGTCTGGTGGTGGACCGCACCCGAGCTTTGGATTTTGGCTGCGGGCTCGGGCGATTGACCCGGGCGTTGGCCCGGCGTTTTGCGGCGGTGGACGGAGTCGATCTCTCGCACGTCATGATCGAGAAGGCTGTCGCAATCGGGCCAGTTTCCAACGTGCGATTCATCCATAATCCATCCGAGGATTTGTCGCCGCTTGATGATGAGGCCTATGGTCTGATCGTCAGCCTCATTTCCATCCAGCACATGCCCGAGAAGGCGGCGGCAATCTACGTCGGAGATATGTGCCGGGTCTTGGCCCGCGGTGGAGTCGCCTACCTGCAGTTGAACACATTCTTGAGTGTTTCGGACCCTCGAGCGGCGGCCAAACTGACGAGGGACGAATCTTTGCTCAATCGGGTGTATCGCTCGGCAAGAAGTGTGTTCCGGAAGAAGCGCCTGCGGATGGACACCCATTATTTCCGGTTGTCCCGGTTGCTCAACATTCTGGAACGAAAGCGGATGCAACTGGTGGCAGTGGTGCCGGATTCATCAGTTCCCGCGCCCTTTGTCAGCCACGTCGTTATCTTCAGAAAGCGGGATCAGGCGCCTCTGCCAGCGCCGGCCGGCGTCACGCCGGCCGCTGCCTCCTCCGGCCCGGCGATGGAGTCCAGGGGTGCACCCGGCGGGCCACCGCCCGGGGCGGCTCACCGGTGACGGCCGGAGGGAAGGGAAACGAGCATGAACGGCAACGTGCAGAACCTCTTGTATGATCATCCTGAATACTACGAGGTGCTTTACCCCGAAGCCCATGACGAGACGCCGGCCATGTGCCGTCGGATCTTCGACCGTTTTCTCCCGGAGCCCCCCGGGTCGATCCTGGACATTGGCTGTGGAACGGGGCGCGACCTGCGATCGCTCCACAGGACATGTCCCGACTGCGTGGGGGTCGATTTCCTCCCCCGGATGATCGACTACGCCCGGACCAGGTCCAAGGGCGTTGCATTCCAGGTGGGAGACATGAGGACTCTGCGTCTGGGCAGGACGTTTGACGCGGTGCTCTGTTTCGGTTGGGTCCTGACGTACGCCCTCACGAACGAGGATGTTGACCGGACGCTGGACACATTCGTCGCGCACAGCCACTCCGGCAGCCTTCTGATTTTGGACATGCAAAACGCCTCGGCTTTTCTGGGCGACGGCTTCAAACCCCGGATCGAGGGCGAGGTGGCATCTGCCATCTTCACCGCCCGCTATGTCGCCGAACACACGCTCGACCGACGCCGACAGGTCCTCTGCCGCAGACGCACCTGGCAGATGCTGGACGGGTCCGCGATGCAGGACTTTTGCGAGTACCGGCTCTTCTTTCCGCAAGAGATCGCCCATCTGCTCAGCAGGAAGGGCTTCACGGTTCTCGGAATGCATGACAACCGGGAACTCCGGGAAAGCGATTTCAGGGGACCGACGATGTATGCGGTGGCAAAATACGGATCCGAAACACGCCCCCCGCCCGGGAGGTGACGCGCAAGTCCGCCAATGCAATCGATTGACGCAGAATGTCCCGATTTCGTGTCCAGGCTGTTTGACTCCCCAAAATGACAAGAGACCAAGACCCTGGCGCCAGGCTGCGATCGCTTTACGCGGCCGAGGGCGGACCGCGCTCCGTCTTCTCCGCCAAGGTCGCAGACTACGCCGCCTCCCGACCTGACTACCCTGCCGCCCTGTTCGCCGCGCTGAGAGCCGGTTGTGCCCCAACTCCGGGCACGACGGTGGCCGACATTGGCGCCGGCACAGGACTCCTGACGCAGGGCTTGTTGAGGATCGGCTACCGGGTGATTGCGGTTGAGCCGAACCCGGAAATGCGCCGGGCGTCGGATCGACTTCTCCGCGGAAATGACGGCTACAGCAG